>JBAXMF010000622.1:0-1810 GCA_037134435.1 Methanomicrobiales archaeon
TCGATATCAAAATGGTACTCATAGACTTTTCCTGCGGATCGTGGATCGGTCGTCCTGAACCCATACCCGACGCCATACATCTTTTTAAAAAGTATTCTCCCACCCAAAGAACTTTTCTGGTAGTGTACGATTGGTCCAAGGCCGGAGGTTTCGAAAGCAGGAATGCGTCCAGGGTGTACATAATTATAACAATTGTGCAATGGATGGATCGGTCACCGTAACGGTGATGTTATACCCGGAAAGTCCGTTCGGCGCTGAATCAAGGGTGATATTTACCAACGCGGTTTCACCGGTATTTTTTACTATTACGTTCCCTACTATCAGGGTTTGTGCAGGGGTCGGTGCAGTCCTCACAGTACTGCTGACCGGGGTCTGATTGATAAGCCCTGTTGTCCCGACGGTATGGGTTGAGATAGTGTGCTCTGTCCCAGGATTCAGCGACGATGCCGTGAACATCTCAACTCCTTTCGTCACATTGGACTGAAGCGTCCCATCCAGGTAGACAATAACCAATTGTTTTTTGAAATCGTGTTGAATTATAATTTTTCCCAAATAAGATCCCTCTGTTTTGTCACATTCTTTTCATCCTCAATTATCTGGTTCCATCAACAATGCGGTTTTCAGTACATACCTTTCATCAACTATTTACCATTCATCATGTTGAAGCGTAAATTTAAAGCAGTAAAATCATAAACTGCATCCCTGATCTGAGTATCAAGTACTTTTTTATTCGCATTTGCTGCAATAAATTCATCACTTGTATGTGATGAATTGTTCATGATATCATCATGAATCTGCCATTCCTTGTTTTTTCTAATGATATAATCTTTGATATTTCTCCTGCCCTCCCACACATCCCATGAGGTTTTATTTTTGTATTTATCGTAATCCTGAACGAATCGTATATATACCTCTCTGGCTGCAGCTGCGTCCTCTATGTCCACATAGGTTTTTTCAAGATCCGATGGCAAATTTAAGTAGCCTACCACTTTCTTGATACCATTATAACAGAATCCCCCAATTCCGTTACCTAGTTTTTTGTCGAGATCGATTTTATTTTCCCAATCTTGTAGCGTCAGATCAATTATTCCTTTCTCAGTATGGTCCATACCCGATAGGACCATTATGTCCTCCGTGCCCAAGTCCTTTTTGAGGTCCCACGCTTCGTTGTCATAAACTGATCCGATAATTGGTGCATAACCCAGTATCATATCGCGCAGATCATCTCGAACCTCGTATCCCTTTCCTACAGCATCTAATCCAAGCGTTACCCTCATTTTGACTTCTTTTAAGGGGAGGGTCTTATCCTTGATGCTATCGAGGATGCTATGTGAACTTGAAAAGCCGGAAAATCGAAGATTTTCGTAGAGTGACCTCAGATCGGAATCCAATGTCGCGATGTATCGTTTCTCAATTGGAGGGAAAAAATTAATTTCAACCTCTTTTTCCTCATCAGTAAATTCAGAATCAGGAGGTCTCCGTTTACGTATCGCCTGAGCACCTGCCGCCGCAGCACCGGCGACACCCGCTCCTGCAGCAAGGGCGCTGTCCGGTATTTCGGTGGCAGGTGGTGGTGGTGGCGTAGTAGTATCTATTGATGATGTGCCAGGGTCCCTGGCAGACCCCCCACTCACGTTAGAACCATCATCCGGCTTCGAACCACCCGTGTTGTCAACCTGTGTCCCCCCGCCCCCTCCGCCGGACGGCAACGGATCGGTGACCCTGATAGTTATCGTGCTGGTGTCAATGCCTCCTGCACCTGAAACCGTCAGTTTCACGATGTATGTGCCGGGGTTCCTGTAAGTGTGAT
>JBAXMF010000623.1:0-1805 GCA_037134435.1 Methanomicrobiales archaeon
TAATCGGGGTGATCGTGGTCATATAATACCGGTCACCATCTGCCCCGGGGACATCTCCCTCCATAACCCCCGATTCTCCGGTCCTAAAGACCTCGTCCAGGATCGCGAAACGCTTCCCTGCCTCTTCCTTTGGGAAGGTCTCCCAAATGGTACTACCGGTTATCACCCCGGCCGGCTTCCCTAACCATTCTGCCAGGGCACGGTTAGCATACGTATACTGGCCAGCGGCGGTGAACGAAAAGATGGGATCGGATGATTCCTCAATAAGAATGCGGTATTTCTCCTCGCTCTCCCTCAACGCTTCCTCTGCCTGCTTGCGCTCGGTAATATCGCGTGTCACCCCGATAAGCACCTCCTGGTCATTCCAGGTACCCTTCGAGATCCTCGTTTCTACCTCGATACGGGTACCGTCTTTTGCGAGGACCGGCACCGGGCAGGAATGAACAATTCCCGCAATCATGCCCTGCACATTCCTTAATGCTTCGTCCTGTCGTTCCGGTACGTGGAGGAAAAGAACATTTTTGCCTATCAGCTCCTGTTCCGTATACAACAGTCGCTGTTCCACGGCACCGTTCACTTTCAGGATATGGCCCTGCATATCGAGGATAAAGACCATCTCTTCGATCGAGTTAAACAGGGTCTCGAGGTTATATGCCGACTTTTTCGCCTGATCGAATGCAGTTAACCGGCCGAACGTACTGCCGAGTTCCTGTCCGATTGTAAGGAGGATCTGTTCTTCTTCCCCGGATATCTCGTACCGTTCCCTGCTGGCGACATTCAATGCACCGATAACATCCCCCCGTGACACGATGGGAATACTGGCGAGCGAAAGGAAACCGGACTTAATCGAGCGCCCCTTGTCTATGTCATCATAATTGGCACTGATAATTGGCGTACCCCTGGAAAACAGGGTGTGGTACGGTGCTTCGACGGTGGATATCGTCATGACTTCTTCAAGGAAGGCATTGGATATATTTTTGTAATGGGCGAGGGTCGCGGTCTGTCCACCGGGATCTACAAGGTAGATACCACCAGAATCAAAATCCAACAGGTGCATCGTTTCATCAAGAACTTTTATGAGGACATCGGCCAGGTCTTCCGCATTGTTTGCCGTGGTGATGACCTTATAGAGGATTGAACGAGTTTCTGCCTGCCGTAGCTGCTCTTCCTCCATCTGCCTGAGATCGGTGATATCAGTGACCGCAATACGGACCGCCGTCATCCCATGATTGCCTGAAGTTCGGAGGGCTTCCAATTGGGCAGGAAATGCGGTGCCGTCCTCCCGTCTCATGAGGAGATGGTGGCACGTTAGTTTCTGCCCCTGCTGCAGCACAGCCTTAAAATACCTGTCATAAAATTCCAAATCTTTTTGGGCTACATAGTTCCGGAACGGTGCTTTAACCAGGTTGCTCCGCTCAATCCCGAGGAGTGTAGCACCTGCGAGGTTCACCTCTGTTATCAGCGCCTCGTCGTTGAGTGAGAAATAGCCAATCGGGGCAAAATCGTACAGTTCAAGGTACTTGTCCCGGGATTCTTCGAGCGCTTCCTCGACCCTCCTGCGCTTCGTGATGTCCCGGGCCGCTGCAAATACACCTAATACCACCCCCTTCTCATCACGGTAGACTGATGCACTGTAGAGTACCGAAATTGTGCTACCATCCCGGTGTCGCAGTTCAAGGGGATAATCCCGGACCGTCCCCTCATTGAATACCTTCCGGTACCCGGCCCGGGCGTTCTCTGCTTCGGTGAAATAATCGGAAAAGTCCGTACCGAGAAGCTTATCCCGCAAGATGCCTGTCGCCTTC
>JBAXMF010000624.1:0-1805 GCA_037134435.1 Methanomicrobiales archaeon
GTGCCATGACGGGTAGCAGCAGGTTGCGATGAATGATCCGCCTGCAAAATTGTTACCCCTGATATGGACTGGACTGACAGGCCGGTTGTGGTCGGGTATTGCTCGTTTCCCTGCGTGTAGAAATACCAGTATTCCCGGGCTGCAGAATCATGCCAGTCCTGGTTGCCAAAGGCATGAAGTCCCCACGGATTGGTGGAAGTGTCAGCAAAAAATGCAAGACGCATTCCCGTGGTATAGTTCGGTACGTACCCTTCGTCTGCCCGGTACCAGGTCAGGACCATCGGACCCTGCCGTGATGAGTAATTGTAGACATTCTCATAGGCAAAGGTACGCGAAAACCCATCCGATGCGGTCAGACGTAGGGTATCGCCCGGGCCCATCCCCCCGATGAGCTCGCAGATGTCCCTGATATTCGTCCCTTTTACTGCGCCCATATCTTTTTCTTTGACATTTTTATCCTCTTCGGGGTTCCAGCGCAGGACTCCTTCAACGGTGGGGTCTGCATTATCAACGAACACCGGTCCCTGGTGATAATAGTGGATGACACCATCTCCCTGGACGGGCAGGTTCTGTTCCATCCAGAGGTAATCAAGGTTTTTTTCAGCAAGGACTGACTTTCCATCCGTCCCGATTTTCTGGATGTGAAGATTTGTTGTCGCAGCGGACGCTCCCTGTATGGCCAGGAATATTATTACGAGAAAGACCAGGGTGTAATTCCTACCGGACATTATGGTGAAAAAATTATTGGTTTGATGAGATTTTGCCATTTGGATCAGCACTGTATCATTAGACCTCCATGAATTGTGTGTGGACAGATATGTGCAGTACGATCTCACAGGGGCTTTGAAGAATATTCCTATTTAATTTTATTATTTAATATGATTAAGCTAATTATATTAACTATAATAAAATACGGGCCTTGCGAATTTAGATTATAGATTAAATCATGATTGGGCTCCCAAATCTTCAAATAACTTTAAATCCTCGTCTTTCCTAAATAGGCTACAACAATGGCTAAATATTCATGGCATGACGAATCCGTCCTTCATCCAGCCACCACGAAGAGCAATTCTTTACGAACAACAGGTCCAGCATCTATCGTGAACCCGTTTAATCTGAAAAAGGGAGACAAATTAAGTTGGGGTATTAAAAAACGGGTCGGTTGTTATCCAGGTGGCCAAACAAGAAATTAAAATCATCTGATCGGAATAACCGTCCTGCTGGTCGATCATTAATTTTTCAGCTCCCGAACAGTTGGGAGTTCTTCACCTGC
Organism: Methanomicrobiales archaeon; assembly: GCA_037134435.1. GTDB lineage: Archaea > Halobacteriota > Methanomicrobia > Methanomicrobiales > Methanospirillaceae > CAIKOD01. Next base: position 1,274 of record JBAXMF010000624.1, read on the forward strand.
ATGGTGATAAATCCAGATGAATATCCCCTGTGAAGTAGATTTCAGGTTATCTATGATTGTTAATGAATTTCTCGTGGTCATTGTTATTGGTGTTATCTTTTTATTGATATCAATGGTTCTGGACATTATCTGGGCTCAGATGATTCCTTTTAGATTTCTTTATTACGTTATGAGAGCTCCAGGTGTCATAATTCACGAATGTTCCCATGTTTTTGGATGCCTGATTACGGGTGCGAAAATTCAAAAAGTGGTATTATTTTCGTGTTCTGGGGGGTCCGTTTCTTACGTCAGGCCCGTTGTCCCTTATATCGGGGATGTTGTAATTAGTATGGCGCCACTTTTTGGTATCCCTCTTATTCTGGTGGGTATTACCTGGGTATTTCAGACGTATTTGGGTTGTTATTTTCCCCCATTTCCTCTTACGTTTGATACATTAAGTTCTGTGCAGGAATTGTTTGCGGGTATAATTAGTTTATTTTACCAAAATCTGATTGTACATTTTAATATCTGGTTTTTTCCATATCTTTACCTG
>JBAXMF010000625.1:0-1805 GCA_037134435.1 Methanomicrobiales archaeon
TCTTCTGGACATTGCCCCTTTTTGAAAATTCTTCGGTGACGTGACGGGATATCTCAGCGAGGAGTCCCGTCAGATCTTTGGGATCGTGGCTGAATGCAGTAATTTCAACCATGTCCATGTCTTTTGCGACACCGAGTTTGATCACCATATCCCGTTGAGAAACTTTTGTCCTTCCATAATACCACGACTCAAAGTTATTCGCACGTCTGAGGGTACGAATATGCCGGATGTCATGGAGCTGGATTACACTCTGGAAGATTATTAGCAGAGTATGGGACTCAATATTTCCTGGAACTGAAAATACTTTTGTTTCGCGTGAAGGAAGGGATTCGATGAGTAGTTTTACAGATCCGATATTCACTGGTTCTTTTGTTTCAAAGATTGGACAAACAACCTGAATCCGTAGTGGCTCCATATCAACAGATCCGGGTTGTCCCTGCGCATCCTTGTAACGGACGTGGCAATGTACATCAGTTCCCTCTTTTGCACAGATGATCGGTTCGAGGTAGAGACTCACCGTCCTGTCATTGTGAGGATTGATAGTTCCGAGAATAATTTTCTCATTTTCTGAAGGATATTGTTCGGGTTCGTGCCGTTCTAAGTAAAGAATTGCTTTATCGATGTCTGGTTCTAAAATAACATCGTGAATAGTGAACGGAGTTGAATTTTTTATGGCAATTTTTACACGTATGTAACCGGCATAGAATTCATACGCACGGCTGATCTGGGTTTGCAGGGGCGGTATTGTTTTCGGGGTGAATTTATCAACATGTGTCGGGGGAATTTCAGATGGCTGGAATGTAGGGATACCCTTTTCAACGACATCGATCCAAAATTCGTGCGTTTCGCGGTATTCCTTATCATTGCCATCAAAGTACAGTGCCGTAACTTCGAGAGGGATATTCCCTTTTAATTTCGGCCGGATTCCGATATCCAACGTTGTCGTTACTCCCGCATTGACCGTCATTGTTCTTATCCATTTCGTATCGAATTCGTCCGAGAAGGCCAACCTGATATCACGTACATGTGCATTACCGCGGTTCGCAAGTTGAATTGTTAACCGGGCATATTCATCTGCAATGAGCTGGGTGTGGCCCAGCGTGAGAATAAGTTCAGGCTTTAACGTTGTCCTGAATGCTTCAAGTTCGGTAATTGCACGCTCGATTGTGGGGATATCCTGTGCATCAAGTTGTGAACGCACGTGGTCAGGGACCTGTCCAAACTTTTCGGCATCTACCAGCAGTTTTCTGCCCTTTTCTTTTAATTCAGTTACTTTTTTGTTGAATCTCTGTTGCTCTTCACCGGCAAGAATGAACTCCTCGTACTTCCCATCTTCAAACAGTTGAATGATGGGTGGTCCAGTGACGTTTGGCACCAGGATTTTTGCTTTTACATACAGTTCCCGAACACGCGTGAGTTCTGCAATCGCTTTTTCAGAATCTATGACCGCATCGCCATAGTGCTGTGCCGCAATCTGCTGACTGATTGGATCCGAAGAAACAGCTATGACTGCACCATCTGTCTGGAGCGAGGATAGTGCAGTGTTTACTTGTGCTAGTTGCTGCCTGGCGAGATTCTGGAACAGTTCCTGGGCATGGGGGATGTTATGTTGCCGGATGCATTTTATAATGGTTGCGATCTCCGCTTTGATTGTGGGAGACTGGATTTCCCGTTCTCCTTTTTCTGCTTGTTCGCGGATGTTCTGCTCGATTCTTTTCTGTTGGTCTTCCAGCTGTCTTATGGCATTGTTCAACAGTTGATAATCTTTCTCAACTTTGTCAACCTGGGCCGGGTCCTTCATAATC
>JBAXMF010000626.1:0-1805 GCA_037134435.1 Methanomicrobiales archaeon
GTGGTTATTGTCCTCCTGGTCAGTGGCGTATTTTATTTCCGGCGGATGGAGCAGTATTTTGCGGATATTGTATAATTTTTTTGGTCGCGGAAGGACATTGGTCAAGTGCGACAAGAAAGCCACGCAATCCGTTCAGGGTGTTCCTATTCCGATGTGCGATGCGGGTAACTGGTATGGCCCAGCAAGTAGTGATCCATAACCGATAAAGCGCGACGTTCATTGCTCCTTTGGTGAAGCATAATGGAATTGATGCCAGAAGAGCAGGAACGAAAACAAGTTATCCAACGATACTTGGAATGGTGGGGGTGGAATCAAATCTGTCCTCCTATTGGATCAGTCCCTACTGATAAACCTGTATCAACATTTTATCATACCATTTTTGTTAATCAGAAACGATCCAATATGTTGATAACTCCGGCCCCGTCCAAGGCGGGTTATTCATCTTTACTATCTCTCCACATTGGGTGGAGGAAGCCCGGAGGATCCCGGATGATCATACAGGGGTGACCAGGGAGGTGATTATTGCGGCTGTGCACCTGCAGTTTAAGGAAGTAACCGGATCTCACTTGTAGGAATTGTACCAGCTCTCGTACTCCTTGTTGTTGGTAAAGCAGTGCAATATAAAGGTTCGACCTTCACTGATATTGTAGATTATTCTTGCTTTTTTAGTTACTTTCTCAACATGACACGGGATGCCATGTTTCAAATGTTTGCGGGGAGGTCTCGAATATATTTTCTCAAGATGCACAAGAAATACTGATTTCATATCCTGTGGCATATCTGCCAGTTCTTTTTTGGCATAATCTGAAAAAAGGAGTTCCATAATTCCTGAATCATCAGCCTGAAATGAATTTCTTTATCTCATCAAAAGAGTGGGGTGGGGTCTTTTTTGCTTCAATCTCACGTACTTCTACGGTGACTGCTCTATGCACGAGCATGAGTTCTTCTTCCTCCAGCATCCGTTCATAGGCAAGGATAGCCTGTCGTATCACCTCGGTCTGGTTTCCGGCATACCCTTTCTCGATGATCCGTTTTATTACTGCCTCATACGGTGGTCCAATGATGATGTTCATGATTCACAACGCTATGTACATTGAATGGTCATTGGATCATATAAATAATGCTCATGAGATATATTGCAGGTCAGTGTTCTTTCAACGTTATTGCTCATATTATCCAAAAAAACCGATCCCTCATTCCTCATGTATCCTGACGATCCCCTGAACTTTATCGAAATCTGAATCAAATGAAAGGATCCTGTCGATATTTTTTTTCTGCATGATAAAAACTGATACGGCATCAGAAACCGACAGGGTTCCGTCATAGCGAAGAAAAACCGACATTCCTCCTTTGAGAATTTTTTCATCCGAAACAACAAGATCGCAATTGTCTACGAAATAGTGATACAGTTGTTCTCCCGCTTTACCTCCGCTACGTCTGCCGATGATGGTTACAGATTCGACCATGATCAGATCTGAAATCAAGACCGTTTCATCTGTCAGCACGGGAAGAATTGCCTTTGCTGCTGGATGCCACTGGTCCTTCCGATCAATGAGTCCAATAAAAAAAGAGGAATCAACGAAAATCATTATTCCCTATACTGGATCTTCTTTTTGTCGTTCACTGCATCTCCACCTGCGCTGATGACTCCGCAAATTCCGGCGAGAGTGACTTTTTTCCGGGGCTGGATCTTGATAACGCCATCCTCCACATCCCACTGGAGAATATCTCCCGGGGTGAGGTTCAACGCTTTTCTGATTTCAGCAGGAAGTACGGTGGAATAGCCTTCTGATATTTTTGTTTGA
>JBAXMF010000627.1:0-1800 GCA_037134435.1 Methanomicrobiales archaeon
TATAGATTTGTACTATATAATTATATTAACATTATATTTTACTGCCGAAAGCCGGTTGTATACAATGTTACAATATTTATTTCGTTATTTTTTTAATTATCGACGTCATGATAGTAATTGTGCACAAAGAGGACTTTAATTCCCGTCGATTGAACGTTCCTAACAGGAGGAATAAAAACTGATTTCCGACTGGATATCCCAAAATAAGGAGAGAATAATCCTCATTCTCCTTCTTGTAAGTCCCATTGTCATCGTTCTGCTCTATATATTCACATTCGGTAGAATAGTCCTATTCTGGGACGAATGGATCATTGTACCTACAATAGATCACATTCTCAATGGAAACATACCATGGGGTGATTTCTTCGCACAGCATAATGAATACCGGATGGTTTTCCCAAAACTTGCGATAATCGGTGTTGCACTTGCAACGGGATTCAATACTGTCGCTGAAATGTATTTTTCATGGCTCATCCTCATCGTAGTTTCCATCCTTTTTTTAACCCTGTGTGTCCGATATTTTGGGTGGTCAGTTAATACCCTCATCCTGTTCGTCCCAATCGTCTGGCTTCTATGGAACCTTCGCCAATGGGAAAATTTTCTCTTTGGGTTGCAGATAAATTATTTCCTGTGTGTCTTGGGATTTGTGATAGCATTTGTCCTCCTTGACAGATCGCATGATCTTGATCTGCCATTCCTGGGAGCACTTGGGGGGGCTATTATCACCTCATTCTCTCTTCTGAATGGCCTTCTTATATGGCCTATCGGTGTAATCCAGATTCTTCTACAAGGGAAGGGGAAGAAAATGCTACTCCCTTGGATAGTCTGTGCGGTTTCAATCAATTTTCTCTATTTTCTTGATTGGAAACGATCAGAAAAATTGCCTTCAATGTCCTTTTTCACCGATGATCCAGCAACGGCTATCAGATATTTTTTAGCATTCCTGGGATCCCCCCTGAGCCCGGGAGCGTGGGGGGATATTATTATTCATTATTCTCTTTTGGTTGGTATCCTGGTTCTTGTTTCTGCGATTGCAGGGATTGCCTTGACAGTGAAGTATCACCTCATAAAAGAAAATTCTCCTTGGATTATCCTTCTATTATTTTCTATTGGTACGGCACTGATAACAACAATTGGAAGGAGTGGATTCGGTATAGTCCAGGCACTTTCTTCCCGCTATGTGACATTTACTATTCCTGGAATAATCGGCCTTTATTTCATCTATGTTACCCTTTACAGACATAGAGGTTCGTTAATACCATCTACCGGGTGGATGGTTAAGGGAATTACCTGCTTTATCCTTTTCGGTGTATTCCTTGGTATGCTAGATGGTATGGCAATGGGGATGAAAACCGCATCAGATCGCGATAAACTGACTTGCACCCTCATGAATTATCGCTCGGTATCAGATGATGATCTCTCCACACTTTACCCAGATCCTTATCTCATCAGGAAAAATGCAGTTGTACTTGAACGTAGGCATCTCAATGTTTTTTCCTACTCTGGTGTTCTTCAGAGGAATATGAGCTGCACAACGCCCGGGGCATACCCAGACCTTTATAACAGATTATTCGGATATAAAGAAAAGATGAATCGGCTGATATCAGGGTAGAAAATGGAATAAATTCCCTACTATTGATACTTCATCCATTCCCGCCGTGATACTTATTCCTTCATATTCAATCGTATACTGATAAACCAATGACACTACCCAATCAATAGGATCAGGTCTTTTTCGTTCTCGGCAAATACCGTTTGTACATGTGCCCGATATATGGTGTATCACATTACGAAATATTT
>JBAXMF010000628.1:0-1799 GCA_037134435.1 Methanomicrobiales archaeon
AGGTTCCGCACCTCTCACCGTATCCTTTACCGCGTCCTCCAGGCGGGATGCGACCGGGTGGACCTGGGAGTTCGGCGACGGGGCAACCAGTCCACAAAAGTACCCGGTCCATACCTACACGGAGGCAGGGAATTACACGGTTAAACTTTCGGCCTCCAATTCTGCAGGGCGTCTCAGCGTGGAAAAACCAGGGTACATCCACGTTGGGGTACCCCTCGCACCGGGATGGAGGTTCCACGCCGATCTCCGGAATTCGGGAGTCTACGATGGGGGCGGGATACACCCGGACAACACGGTCCGCTGGAATTTCACAACCGGGGACTGGATCTCTTCCACCCCGGCGGTGGTCGACGGGGTCGCCTATTTCGGGAGCGAGGATTACAACCTCTACGCGGTCGATACCTACACCGGTAAGGAACAATGGCGTTTTAAAACAGGCAGTTTTATCCGTTCCAGCCCGGCCGTAGCCGCCGGAGTCGTCTATATCGGGAGCCAGGACCACAATCTCTACGCAGTTGATGCGAAGACCGGCACAAAACTATGGAATTTCACAACCGGGGACGATATCTATTCATCGAGTCCGGCGGTGGAGAACGGGGTTGTCTATTTCGGCAGCTTCGATACGAATCTCTACGCGGTCGATGCGAAGACCGGCATAAAGATCTGGAACTTTAAGACCAACCAGAAGGTCTATTCCAGTCCGGCAATAGCAGATGGCATCGTCTATTTCGCGAGCGAGGACCGCAACCTCTATGCAGTGGATGCCGCGACGGGGATACAACGCTGGAATTACAAAACGCCTACCACGATTGATGCGAGCCCGTCGGTGGTAAACGGTGTTGTCTATTTCGGTGGCTGGGATAACAGTTTCTATGCACTGGATGCATATACCGGTGTAAAAAAATGGGCCTTCACGGCCGGGGACTGGATCTTTTCATCGAGCCCGGCGGTATCGAACGGTATCGTCTACTTCGGATGCGAGGATGGGAATCTCTATGCACTGGATACGGAAACCGGCACAAAACTATGGACCTTCAAAACAGGAAAGGGCGTCTCCGACAGTCCTTCCGTCGCTGATGGCATCGTCTATTTCGGAAGCCTGGATAATAACCTCTATGCCGTCGATGCAAAGACCGGGGCAAAGGTATGGAGCATGCCCTGGGCACATATCCCATCCAACCCGGCCGTCTCTGACGGGGTTATCTATATCGGGAGCCATGACAGCAGCCTCTACGCGATCGGCAACCCCCTATCCTTCAACGGTACCCCGGTCACCGGGCCGGCACCCCTGGCGGTGACCTTCAATGCCCAATCGACACGGAGCACGAGTGACTGGCTTTGGGATTTCGGCGACGGGGCTACCAGTACCGAACAGAACCCCGTCCACACGTACACTACACCAGGGGTTTACAACGTGAACCTGTCTGCCACAGATTCATCAGGCAGAGTCAGCATGAAGAAGAGCGGGTACATCCCGGTTACCGCCCCTTCATCATTTGCTGCGGACTTCACCGTCTCACCGTTGACCGGAACGGCTCCCCTGATAGTCAAATGTACCGATGAATCAGTTGGAAATCCAACTACCCTTGTCTACGATTTCGGGGACGGAATCAATGTGACAGGGCCGAATCCCACGCATACCTACCGGTTCCCGGGCGTTTACACGATTACCCTGTCCATTATGAAATATAACACAACTACCTATTCCATCATGGGCAGCACCGCAACAAAACCAAATGCCATTACCGTGAACAGTGTGCCCGTGGTCCCCCTTGTCGCAAAATTCGCTGCTTCGCCTG
>JBAXMF010000629.1:0-1795 GCA_037134435.1 Methanomicrobiales archaeon
GGGTCCGTGATCACGTTCTGGACTGCAAAGACGACCATCTCCCTGATCTCTTTCTTTATCCGGAAGCTGTTCTCCCCCTTGGTAAAGAACCGCCGCAGCCGCTCGGGTGAGACATCGATGGCGATGTTCGTCGGGTAGGTGCCTGCCCGTGCGGTCGCAATGGCATCGTCATCGATATCAGTCGCATAGATCTGGAGCTTGAACTCCTGTTTGATCTCGTCCATGTACTCGGAAAAGAGCATCGCGATGGTGTAGGCCTCTTCACCGGAGGCACATCCCGGTACCCAGGCCCTGAAGATGTAGTTCTCGGGTTTCTGATCAAATATCCGGGGCAGGACCACTTTTGTCATGGCTTCAAAGGCTTCCTTGTCCCGGAAGAAGCTGGTTACGTTGATGAGCAGTTCCTTGAACAGGACCTGGACCTCGGGGGGGTTCTCCTGGAGGTACCGGGCGTACGCCTCTATATCTGCAAGGGTGTGCACCACCATTCGCCGTTCTATACGACGCGTTATCGTGCTCTTCTTGTACTGCGAAAAGTCATTGCCGGTCCTTGACCTGAGCAGCATCATGATCCGGGTCATCGCACTGGTTGCGGCGGGGACCGGGAGTGCCGGGGGGACACCGGTATCAGCGATGGTCTTTACGTACATGACCAGCTGTTCGGGGATCTTTTCGACCGGCAGGACGTAGGTAGCAAGACCGCTCTGGACGGCACTTGAAGGCATGCCGTCATATTTTGCGGTGGTTGGTTCCTGCACGAACGAGACCCCGCCGGCACCGTGGACTGCCCGGAGCCCGAGCGTGCCGTCCGACCCGCTACCCGAGAGGATCACGCAGATCGCCCGTTCGCCCTGGTCTTCAGCAAGCGACCGGAAGAAGGAGTCGATGGGCAGGCGCAGCCCCCGTGCCATTTCGGGGACGCTCAGGTGGAGCGTGCCATGGAAGATCGCCATGTCCTTGTTCGGCGGGATGATATAGACATGGTTGGCCTGGGTTATTGTCTGGTCCTTCGCTTCGTGGACCAGCATCGTCGTATTCCGCTGGAGGATCTCGGATAACATGGATGCATGGCCCGGGTCGAGGTGGGGGACCAGCACAAATGCCATCCCGCTGTCGGCCGGCATCGTCTTGAAGAATAGTTCAAACGCTTCGAGCCCGCCTGCAGAGGCACCGATCCCGATGATCGGGAAGCTGGGTTCGCTGGCGGTGGGCGTGGTGGGATCGCCCGGTTCCGGTATGGCGCTATCTGGGACGCTCGCGACAATCTTCTTTGTTTTTTTCATAGGTTCACCCCGTACTCTGTCTGCTGCACGATTCCCGGGAAATGATTTCCGGATCCTTTCTGCCTGTATGCCGTGCAGCGCGATGCTCCGACCTTTGGTTCCTGCATTATATCTGTTCTCCTGCCATTTTCTTTTGCCATCATGCACCATTCCCGGTCATCCGCCACATCCCTTTCAGCACCGCCATCTCAAACCGTGCTCCCTTGCCCGGCTCGCCGGTTTCGATGATCGTGATACCGGTGATGTCGAGTATCTCCCTGACAAAGATGAGGCTCCCCCTCGATGCGATGGGACCCTCGTTACGCAAAAAGATCTGTTCCTTTTTCTCCTGCGGAATGCCAATACCGTCATCTTCAAACACCAGGGTAACCCCATCGGGAGTGACCGTGTGCCAGACCCGGATCCGTGTGACATGATCGCCATGCTTCACCGAGTTCTCGAAGAGGCGCTGGCAGACTTTTTCAAGCAGGGGATCGGCATAGATCTCGAGGTCTCCTGTTTCTATGCTGTGC
>JBAXMF010000630.1:0-1793 GCA_037134435.1 Methanomicrobiales archaeon
GACCCTGTATCAGGGACCATTTATCATACACCACCAGATTGTGTGAAAATCGATGAATTTATTCAGGAAATATGTAACTTTGCGAACCAGGTTGAAAAAAGTGGCAAACCGTCTGTTGAGGAGTTTACCCATCCAGTAATTAAGGGGATAATCCTGCATTACCTCATTGGGTACCTTCATCCCTTCAATGATGGAAATGGCCGGACCGCCAGGAGTATTTTCTATTGGTATGTCCTTTCATGCGGATATTGGTTATTTGAGTACATGCCGATTTCCCGAATTATCTTACGATCGAAGAAAAAATATGGCTTATCATATCTGTATACCGAGTACGACGAGAATGATCTCACCTATTTCATACACTATAATATCGGATGTCTGCAGGAAGCCCTGGAAGATCTGTTAAAATTCTTAGAGAAAAAACAAAGAGAACAACATGCAACGAAAGCGATTATCAAAAAAATCGAGAATGTCAATACGCGACAGGCAAATATTCTACGCTACATGATGGAACATTCAGATGAATATCATACGATCCGCCAGATTATGCATATGGATGGAACCGTATACCAAACCGCAAGGACTGATCTTCTTCACCTGGTAACGATGGGATATTTAAAAAATGAAAAACGAGGGCGGGAATTTTTGTTTATCTTTAATCCAGACTCAAATATCAAGAATCTAAAACAGGAAGACCAGAAACTAGAAAATTATGTTACAGATACTTCACAAAGATAACTGGTTGACTTTCCCAAAGGGACGAATTTAATAATTTTAAAAATTTTCACGACATTACCTGGGGCAAAAAAGAGATGATGCAACGTGGAAGTAACCGCTCCACGAATTCTAGGGCAACGTTTCCATAAATCCTTTTTATTCCCCTGCCTCATGCTATTCGTTGAATACGGGGTGGATAATATCTGGAAACTGACGGGAGAAGGGAAGGCAGGACTGGATACGATCATGTTCTGGATCTGTAAGAACTGTTGCCAGGTTACGACACCCGCGACCTGGAAAGGGACCCGCCATATCGGGGAGGCCCCATGACCACGGTCACGGTCTCCCTCTGGATCGCCCTGCTGATCGCAAAACATCGCAAAGCCGCTATTCCGAGGTGGAAACAGTGGCGTTTACGGAACCCGGAACGGGATAAAGAGCAAAGGAGGGCCTATTATTGGCGTAATCGGGATAAAATCGCTGCAAATAGCCAAATCCGGTATTGGATGAGAAAGGGGGCCAATGCGGGCGATTTAAACGAACAGGAGCGGGGCAAGCCAGGTGTGGCGGGATAAGGCTACCCCTTAAATGAGATTGTTCCTATAATTCGGGCTCATTTTGGTTGTTTTATCAGATTTCGGGATAATTCCATGAGGCCCGGGGTAAATATAAGACCTCGTCCGTTGGTTTCGAAACGATTGCATAGTTCCGCAAATTCCCTGGATAAATAATAAGGTGCATCATTTCTGTCCCATCACCGGGATATGCCGGAACGAATGGATATTGTTTCTCTATTGTAAATCGTGTCAGTGAATCGGGAGGCAACGGAGAGGAACCGTTTCGACCGTTATCATGAAGCTTCATCCGATCCCTGGCTTATGAACAGAACCATTTTATTGTGGCAGGAGAAGAATGGAGATCGATGAGGTTAATGTGAAAGTCTATCTCGATGTATGCTGCCTGTGCCGGCCGTTTGATGACCAGAAGATGAACCGCGTCCATCTCGAAGCTGAAGCCATAAAAGAGATCCTGGTGCGATGTACCCAGGACTGGATACTGGTTGACAGTGATGCGGT
>JBAXMF010000631.1:0-1792 GCA_037134435.1 Methanomicrobiales archaeon
CGAACCGGTGTGCTTCATCCCGTATCTCCTGGAGGAACAGTGAGGCCCGCTCCTTCCGGTCAATAGGGACGGGATGTGCATGGCCCACCATGTAGATCTCCTCCTCCCGTTTTGCAAGGGCAATGACGGGTAGCGACAGACCGAGCTTTTTAATTTCCTTCACTGCCGCATGTAACTGCCCTTTACCACCGTCTACCATCACCAGGTCCGGCATCGGACTGCCTTCATCCTTTAACCGGGAGTACCGGCGACGGACGATCTCTCCTATCGCTAAAAAATCATCAACGCCTTCAACAGTCTTAACCTGGAACCGCCGGTAATTCTTTTTGTCCGGGCGGGCGTCACTGAAACGGACCATTGAACCTACCACTGAAGTACCGGACAAGTGAGAGATATCGAAACATTCGATCACCCGCGGGAGCTCTGTTAGGCCCAGCTGGTCCCGGACTTCGTGAAGTTTTATTTCGTCCCCGAAAAACACCGTCTCGATATTCAACCTTACCAGGTCGAGGAGCCTCCGTTTTGCACCCCGCTGTGGTATCGTAACCGTTACGTTCCTGCCCTTCTGCCCTGAAAGAAATTCTTGCATCGGCCCACTGACCGGTTCGGGTACTACCAGTTCTCCCGGTGGTTCATGCAACGAGTAGTACTGGACCAGGAATTCTTCGATGCAGTCCTCGCGATAATCGAACACGTACTCCTTTTTATTTGCAAGGGTCCCGGAGTGAACGGGGAAGAGCATCAGGTACACCTTTTCATCCTTAATTAAGTAATTAATAATATCTTCCTCGGTGTCCAGTGGGCGGACCATATCCTGTCGCTGCCCCAGCCGTTCAATGGCATTGACCTGGTTCCGGACCATCATCGCCCCTTCGTAATCCTGTGAATCAGAATGGACTTTCATGTCGTCTTTCAGCTGCCGGATGAGCTCGGTCCCCCGGCCCTTCAACACCAGGACTGCATTTTTTACCTGCTCACCGTATTCTTCCGCTGTTACGTTTCCGAGGCAGGGGGCCGAACAGGTCTGGATATGGTGCCGGAGGCATGCCCTTCTCCGGAGATTGTTACAGGTCCGCAGGCGGAATACTTTTTTCACGACAGAATACACGTAGTCCCGTTCGGCTGCTGAAACAAATGGTCCGAAAAAAGTACCTTTTGTGGTAGCCTTCCGTGCAATCCTGATACAGGGGAACTCCTCATCCGTAAGCTCGATATAGGCGTACTGTTTTGCGTCCTTCAGGTCGATATTGTAACGCGGCTGGTTCTCCTTGATCAGGCTGTTTTCAAGGACCAGTGCCTCCACCTCGTTGCTGGTGACCATAAAGTCAAGCGAGCTGATGTGGCTGATCAGCGCGGTGGTCTTTGTATCATGGTCACTTTTCTGGAAATATGACGTGACCCGTTTTTTCAGATTTTTTGCCTTGCCTACGTAGATGATCGTCCCGTCGGCATCACGAAAGATATAGCAGCCCGGGCCATCGGGTACCATGGACTGGTCTAGCAATGTTTAGTTACTCCTGTCAGCGGGTAGCGGGTTTTGGCCACTATTGTTACCGGATCCCAATGGTTCGGCGGGAATAGGCAAACAACTGGGGACGAATAATCCAAGAATTCCCTTTGTAATTTGAATATACGCAACCGAAAAAAATAGGCCCAATTGAAACTCAGGTGCGTATTAAAAAATCTGTCATTTTTATATAACAGGTGTACTGAATGAGCAATCAAATTGGAATTTAATTCTTTGACCCGGCATCCACCGAGTACCTTATCTAAACATTTCAGCAAAAGCAGA
>JBAXMF010000632.1:0-1791 GCA_037134435.1 Methanomicrobiales archaeon
TTTGTTGTTCCCGGATGTTGTCCCATCTCCGAAATTCCATAACCTGGACGCTGGACTGCCCTGGGAAGTGTCAGTGAAGGTAACGGTAAGTGGGGCTATTCCAGAAACAGGGGTTGCCGTGAAAGAGGCCGCGATAGGTGGTACAGATTGCTGGCTTGATCCGTAACCTGCTGCTGGCCCGGTTGTCTCAGTCCCTCCTGCTTTAAGCGCAGAAATACATTCTCTCATCTTCATTTCGAGGGTATGCTGGCAGGTCTTGGCACATGTGGAATTGATTGCGTAATCCCCACGTTCCCCGTAACGGGCTTTCTCTCCACGGTATATTCCTGTGCAAGGCCCTGCACATCCCATCTTCAGCGGGTTAACGTGAGAATTAACACAGGCCGTGTCAGCTGGAACATAATACTTGTTGTAGATCTCATTTTTTGTAACCCTGGCCGCAGGAGCTGGCACCAGGAGTCCGATGCTGACAATGAAGAGCAGCCTCAATACGATTCTGTTACGTCCCAGGTCAGCCATGGTGGGTAACCCTCCTGGAAATGAGTAACGCGAGGACAATCACAAACACGAGGACGAGTATAATCGCCACAACATACGGGGTGAACTGGGCAAAAATGGATATGAAAAAGCCAAAGGCAAGTCCGAATAGTCCCGTCGTGATATAATGATCCTTCGCTTCCCCCTTTGTTGATGCAGGGGTCCGCGGTCCTGCGATGTCCCGATAGAGGAGCCCGACAAAGAGAACCATACCGCTCCCGCCCTGCGCCATCAGCCAGGCCGAGGAGACCAGGGTGAGCTGAAACGCGATGACCCCGTTGTTGAGGCCGGCCCCGATGAGGAGGGCAGAAAGCAGGCCGATGATGAATACTGGCAGAAACAGGGGCCCTGAATCATGGATAGCATCCCCGATCCGCCGCGAGGCATCCGTGATGCGGTTGACGGGGGACTCAAACGTCCGTGACCGGAGATACCCGATCACCGTCGCAACAAGCCATGCAAGGAGCGCCCAGAAGACCATCCCCTCAATGATATTGCCCTGCATGACCAACAACTTGCCAGGCAGCGAGCCGGCCCAATTGCCCTGGCCAGGTTTCACGACCAATAGGATGAGCATCTGGATAAAAAAGATCATGCCAGCAGTGAGGATCATCCAGGGGAGCCCTTTTTTCAACGACATCCCCATGCCTTTTACGAACTGTTTCAGGAAGCCAACAGACGAAACAGGTTCGATCGGTACCTCATCAGGTCCAGGTTCACCGGTCCTGGCCGGAAGCGGAGATCGCGGGGCCATCGGATCGGCAGTTATCCACGAGGCACCGTCCCATCGGAGCCAGGTGCCATCCTCGATATTCACCTGCCACCAGGTCATTTGGTCATCCTGCAGGCGAAGTTTATTCACTTCCAGTTCAAATTGCTCGCGGGAAAGAGATCTCTTCCCGTATTCATTTCTTAATTCTGAATAACGGCGTTCCATCTCCACGAATTTTGTACCCATCGGAGCACCTGGAACCAGAGTGGGGAATGATTACTAATTGGTGATAATACTAGCACGGTGTATTTATAGGTAATGTTGAGGAATTCTTTGATCCTGAATCAATCGAAACGATACAATAAAATTATGAACCTTGTGGCGACGCCTTACAAAATATAATTACTATTATTTTTAGCCCACATTCCGCAGTAACGAGATTCTATCCTGAAATAGTCAAGTAAATGAAGCTAACCTAAAGCTAGTATTATATATATTTAAGCCTTTAGCTAAATCTATTTAGTTAACTTATAGACATACTA
>JBAXMF010000633.1:0-1780 GCA_037134435.1 Methanomicrobiales archaeon
GTTTCAACTACAGAAACTGGGCTATGCAAATGATCCTATAATTGGTGTCTGGAGGCAGGCAGCATCGAATGGTTACGATGATAGAGTCCATTTCTATACTGACGGCACATGGAAACAGAGCTTTTATTTGATTGACGAAGGGAGAACGGTTGGATTTTCCGGGACATGGACTGCGAATGGTGGTAATTCATACACGTTACTTGAAACTTCGACCGGGACCATTAAGACATTTGTATATACCCCTGCACAAAAAGGCGTCTATGACACAAGATGGCCGTCCAATGTGCTATCCCCTTATGCGGGTGATATCGCACCTGCATCATCATCTCAGGTCACCCCGGCAACTGGATCAATCTCTGTGAGTTCGTATCCGTCCGGTGCATTGGTCTTTGTTGATGGGACAAATACTGGAAAAAAGACCCCCACTATAATCAGTGGAATACCCACCGGTAGCCATTTGATCATGTGCAGGATAATTGGGTACCCTGATTCGTACTATAGCGTAATGGTGAATGCCGGCAAGACAACAACTTTCTCGATGTACATAGCGACCTAAATAGCTGAACATAACTGAGTTAATGTTTCGTTTGGTTGACTCCAATAGGAGAACTGCAACTGGACTGCATCAATGAGATCAGAAAGGATTGAAAAATATCAATTATGTGCTGATCGTACACGCGTTGGTTTCCGTAACCTCTCGATTGGATTCAACTGAAGCGCTATATGTGGGTAAGAAATTGAGAATAATTTCTTCAGTATGTTTATTCAGCCAAGGTTCCAACACCTTTGTATGATGATAACCGCCGTTATCCAAGGTTACATAAATTATCTTCGAACTCCTTTGAAAAGATAAGAGATACTCAAGAAAATCCAAGGACGTTAAGGAACTAAATGTCTTGGCAATCCGCTACTTTATGTGGGTACCCTGAAGTGAAGGTCCCCACATCGGATGTAGATCATGGTCATATAGTTTTCAATATTTCTGTAGCCTCTCGCACTTGCTTTTAGAGATTTGCACAATGCTGTTTATACACTCTAGCACACCGTTACTGATCCCGGGAGTGAGTATAATTCATAATGCCATCCCAATGACGTTTCATGGTTTTTGCCGCTTTCACAATAGATTTTAATTTGCTGTGTGTAGTCCAGGAGTACCAATTTTTGAGATACGCACATGCAACATTCGGATCCGAAATACTCCAGAATCCAGAAAGACTAATCTGGCTCTTCGCTGAATCGAATGGGTAACTTTTACTAATTATTCGTCTATATTAAAATGAGCATATATGCCGTTCCTTCCCGAAGAATTGTTCAAAATGCCACTTAATGTACAGGAATCATGGTTTGTAAAAAAGATTGGATTTTCATCCCCCATTCCTACCCCACCATATCAAAAGTCTTCGTAAACGACGTCCCCCGTTATGTCCTCACCAATGCGGAACAGGCCGCTGGCCAGGTGGTCCTTACCGATCGAGATCGCATACCGGAGCTCGGTAGTCGTACCAATCCCGGCCAGATTCCTCGAACCAAAGCTGAAGGACCCGGTACCCGATCCCGACCCAATAGCCGCAAAGCCAAATGCATCCGGCATCTCCAGGTCCGGCTAGTCATCCCACAACACCTGCGGTACCCGTGGCTTAGCTACGTTAACCACAAAATCAGCAAATCCATCAATTTTACGCCCAAATTAACGAAACGATACCCACAGGGGGGTATCCATGCCCAGCCCCAACCTGTAAAATCCATTCTCGTTCGTTTAAATCGCCCGCATTTGGCCCCG
>JBAXMF010000634.1:0-1779 GCA_037134435.1 Methanomicrobiales archaeon
TTTGTAGGTAAGGGCCTTGAAATTATTCAAGCTTCGGGGCATTGACCAGGAACAAAAAAAGATGAGTAAAGGGTAAGAATAGAGTCTTATCGTCTATAAAATTGAAACAAAATCCTCACAAACTCTTCGAATCTCTTGTTCCGTCATCAGTTGATAACGATCCCTCACTGCATCAATATCGGGTATCTGCAAAATATTTTCCTTAAGAAAGTCGGCACGGGAAATCAGGGTACCTAAAATTTCCAAATCAATTTCACGACCTCCACGGACAGGATCAATTAAGGCGAGTATATCGGCGCAGTCCTTGATCATCTTATGTCCTTCATACCCTGTTTCAAGCGAGGTTTGATGAAGTATTCGGTAGGTTCTATCCCACGCAGCTTTTAATTTTAATAGAACTAATACCGAACGATTCGGAACCTGAATTTTTGCGCCTCCACGGACATTTCGAAAAACCGTGTTCCCTGTAAGAATATCCCAGTTGAAGGGGACTTCCGGGTGTCCTTCATACCCGTATGGACCTTCGTGAGATATTAAATCAAGGATTATTTCTCCGTGTTGAGAATCCTTTTTAACAGTATCAAAGGGATAGCGGATTTTTGTAACATAACCCTCGTGGATCTTCAAGTGTTCGATAAGCAACTGACTGGCCGTATATTCAACAACGAGATCGATATCCACAGAACCAAAATACGAGTTGTATACATCAACAGCCCACCCACCGATGAGTACTGCGTTTTGTGGTAAAGCAGGATCTGTATTAATCCACGATACGATTTTATGGAGTTCCACCGAAGAGGCCTCAATTATTTCCGGGCCGGGATTATAATCCACCATATTTCTCCACCATTGCATTGGCCAAATCCATGGCACTATACCCCAATCCGGCAAGATCGAGGAGAGTCTGGGATGGTGATGCGATGACAACGGACTCCTTTTCGTACGTATCAGAAAAGACATCCCTATCGGGAGAGTATATCACGGCACGGATACCCTCATTTTTTTCTGCACCGAAATTCTCTTTAAACTGTTCAATTAGCTCCTTTTTAAGATAGAGATAAACAGCGTCCTGTCGGAAGCCATATGAAGTGTATAATCCTCCAGAGGTATAGGTAGTAAAGGCAAAGCCTATTTTTTGTTCCTTGAGAGTACGGGAAATCTCTTGGGCTGCAACATGGCTTCCAGAAAAATTTACAAGAATTTCGTCGATCTGCAAGTTTTTCATCGGGCGTTCCCATGCCACACCGTTCAAGAGATTCTTAACGTTGGCTATCGTTACATACCCGCTTTCTTTTTTAACTACATTCTGCTCGAGAAGCATCCCTATAACCTTGTGAGCCCAGCCGTAGGAGACATTTTCTTTAAGCGATAACTGTCGTATTGAGGTATTTTTTTCTTTGAGCAAGCGAGAAACGATCTTCCAGGATTTATCTGAGGTAATTTTCATACCGGATGAATGGTATTCCTTGTTGGGTGAAGTTTCTACTGACCAAGGCAATTTTATCAGTTTAATTCCTAATTCTGCGGCAAGCTGTTCTTCACGTGGATTAAAATATTTTGCAACGATAATCAGTTGAACTTCTTGAGAATCGGTCTGTTTTCGTCGCCACAATTCTCTGAGCAGATTCATTCTCGCGATGGTATCGATGGTGACCGATGACGTTTTAATATCTACGAAATACAGGGTCTCTCCCTCTTTGAAAATACAGTCAGGGCTTATTGGCAGATCCAGGGAAAATGTATCATATATTGTCGCCTGATCTATTTCTTCTGCCAACG
>JBAXMF010000635.1:0-1777 GCA_037134435.1 Methanomicrobiales archaeon
GGACCCATTCATCCTTTCAGTCGCTCACAGGTCACCCTGAACAGTTACCAATTATCTATCATGCGTTTTATGTTGTTGCTGACCCGTTAATTTCTTTTTATAAACTGCTCACCGGATAGGTGAGAACTGTTGCCATGTTGCGGCACCCGGACCCACAAGAGGACCGAGCGTAACGCGATGACCCATGATTACCTTCACGGTTTCGATCCGGACTATATTATTGGTTGGGGACATAGGAAAAGTGCTCAAGAAATCCTTCACGCAGGCACAAATACAATCAGCAAGTTTTCCATCGCTGTACGGTAGGATTAGGAGATGAATCCTTTTGGGAAAGAGGATCTGCATTTGTATAGTACGCGGAACTTCGGTGTAAAACATTCTGGAAAATGCTTCATCCTGGAGATATTAGTGAAATCCGAAAGATTAATGTTTTTTGGGTTTATTTGACCAGATCCCATGTTTGTTGCAGTAAGAACGGGCTTTTACATCTATTGAGCTGATTGGAAATTCCGCTTCCGGTGTATCTCCTGGAGAAAGACCCCTGACATGGAGATAATTACCAGACGCTACTTCAATCCATTCAATATAGTGCTCTCCCTCCATCGGGTGAGGGACTGACCCGACTTTCACCTTAATCCCTTCCGCGGTCTTCTCGATCACAGGCAGGTGTTTTTCTTTCCCCTGGTCTTCTGCTTTTTCAATTTGTAGTTCCATCGGCTGATTGCAACAGATAGTAACCCCCGAACCGTCGTGAATTACCATAACAATCTTACCGCACACACTGCAGTTCATCACTTCGAGCATATGGTTACCTCTTTACTAGAGAGTTATCCGTTGAGATATAATTGTATCGATATCTCCAGAGTGATCAGGGATGTGTTCCCCCTCTTTTCTGTTTTGAGGGGTAAATAACATGGACGAAAAATCTCACAAAAAGAAATCAAAGGGGAATAAAACCACATTCCGCAGTAACGAGATATTATCCAGTTAAAATGCAGAATGCTGATGAATTTTAAAAATATTCAATATTTTTGAGAAAATTCAATCTGCTGTCATGGCAGATTATTTAAAATAATTCCATTATTTTACGAACAATTTCATATATATCCCGGTTATTAGAGAAATAAAACCACAACCCCCAAGGAGCATATCGGATAATATATCGTTAAACAGTGCAACTTCAACCAAAAGGATTACACCCCCGAAAAGAAAAAAATAGCCAGTTATCGTTATGAAGGTATCATTTCCTGAATTACAATTTGGCATATATAAACCTCGAATAGCCCGATCCGTGTTGCGGCAGTAATTCCAGCCAGGCAGATATTATAACGGAGTTTATCACTTCAGTTAATAACCATTTCTGTCCTTTTTTGTCGTATAATATACGGAACCAACAACAGGAACAAGGTCTTTTTGTTTCCATTCTATTTCTTTTATCATCATTTACCTTCAAATAACCGTGAATACCTCGGCTTACCGTCCGTTATCATTCCGCCCAAGTGACGTAGCCTCGTTTTGAATCATTTACTTTTTCACCGAATGCCTTTGCCAAAGTGTACTAGTTACCGGGGCATCATCCCGTACCCACGTTTTGCCCTTGATGTGGCTATTGCCTTAGGATATGGCGCAACAGTGCTCTGGCAAACATCATTTGAATGCCTGGATATCCGACATAACAGAGAATTATTATCGGATGAACCGTCCATGGTTATTATGCTATTTCCCGTTCCGCCTGATGAAAAAGAAAAAGCGGTCCAATATCTCATAGATAATATCC
>JBAXMF010000636.1:0-1776 GCA_037134435.1 Methanomicrobiales archaeon
CGGATCATTGAGCGGCGACAGAACATCGACGATATGGCGGACAGGGTCCTCCTGGCAACCAGGGGGAAAATTTCAGGGAGCCGCCTCCGCCTGAATGAGGTCCGTGCGATGATCGAAGGGAAAAATCCGCTGGGTATCCTTAACAGGGGCTACTGTGTCGTAGAAAAGACGGGGAAAGTGGTCCGTTCTGCCCGGTCACTGGCACCCGGGGACGACATCGTACTCCGGCTTACGGACGGGAAGAGCGCAGTACGGGTCAGGGAGGTATCATATGACAAAGAAATTTGAAGAATTGCTTGAAGAACTACGGGTAATTATGAGGAAAATTGAAGACCCGGAGACCGGGCTGGACGAAGGCATCGAATTGTATGAAAAGGGGGCGGTCCTCATACGCCAGTGTGAAGAGGTGCTGACGAAGGCGGAGCTAAAGATAACCGAGCTCGGGGCAGAAGAGATCTGAGGCATTTTTTTTACATTTTCAACGGTTAAATATCGTTTTTGTCCTTATCCCCGCATCGACAGAGCGAAAAACCCGCCCGGTGCCCTGGTAAAACAATCCCGTGTCAGTTTCTGCCTGGAGATTCCGCTACCATTTCCACCCTTATGGTCGCACCGTCACAGAGATAATTGATCAATTCCCGGGGAAGTGTCCGGGCAACCCGGTCCGACCCGGTCGCGATAGTCCGGCCGCAACAAAAGGAACTCCTCCTCCATACGAGGTCAGTCGGGTGTAGAAGCGTTATTCCCGGCCCCCCGGTTGACCGCACCTCGATACAGAGGTCCCGGCATATAAGGCGCGTCGTAAGTTCCGCGCCCTCCCTTGAAAGAATATCCCGGAATTCAGGAGAGAGGGCTGCAGCCCCCTTATCCGCACCGACCGCAATAATGCAGTCACCATAGATGGTGAGTTCCTCCTCGGTTGTCACCTCAAATGTCGTGGGATGTGTCCCGCGTACCAGCGGATGACCATGCGCGATGACCGTTTCAGTTGCCTTCATCTTTATTAAAAAGCGCACCTATTCCTATTCAATGTATATCGAACAACGCTGCCCGGCATGCGGGGAAGAGGACGACCAGGAGATCCTTTCAGAGTCCCATGACCTGCTCGTCCGCTGCACCCGCTGCGGCAATGTCTGGCACACGCCAAAAATGAAAATTCCCGAACCAATTTTTGTGAAAACAATCGTATCGAAAGAAGGTGCTTCGCGTATCTGCAGGACTGAATTTCTACCTGACGACAAAGTTTCTGTGGGTGAGAGGTTTGTTGCCGAATGTGGTGAAGATGTTTCCGGAGTCCAGGTAGCATCTATCGAATCCGGTCCGCGACGGGTAGAACACGCAATAGCATCAGAAATCAGCACCCTCTGGACGCGCGAAATCGAGGAAGTAGTTGTCCGTATTTCAATACATGAAGGTTGGAAAACGATCCCTGTCACCATGACCTGCAAGGGTGAACAACCATTCATCGTTGGAGAAGTGTACAAAGCAGAGGGGAGGACGTTTAAAATCTCACATATAAAAATCAGGGATGGTGCTGTTTTAAGAAAAGAAGGCTGGAAAACGGTAGCAAGCCGCATAAAACGAATTTATACCTACCCGGCCTGACCCGCCCCGGTCCCTCGTGGCCTTATTAAAATCCAATTATTTTTTGCAATACGGTCACTAAAAACTGGCATTTTTCATTCTGGGCATTCTCTCGCTATAATGGGAAGGTTGCACACTACAACCCCCGACGCAGAGAGGATCATTTTCATGGTACCAGTTCCCGAGATAGAA
>JBAXMF010000637.1:0-1772 GCA_037134435.1 Methanomicrobiales archaeon
AAGGCTAAAACAGTGTTTTTTTAGAAACCCAGGAACGGATAAACCCAATAAACGCTAAAATATTGTCGGATTCTGACCTAACTCCCCTTAAATTGTCTTATTCAGCGTCAAAACCAATCGGGGTAAAATGCGGGCGATTTAAACGAACGAGAGTGGATGTTATGGGCCGGGGTGGGATGTGTATACCCCACTACGGGTATCTTCTCGTTAATTCGGGCGCAAAATAGAGAAATTTCAACCCGATTTCGCGGACCCACACAACCGCCCGCAGTTGGCCTGACCCGAACTTGAACAACCGTTGGCCTGGTGTTGTTCCTCGCTATTTCCCCATCAATCCCACAGTGCCGCAACGTTTGGTACCCGTGGTGCCGGACTGTGGTGACCCGGCGGGGGCAAAACCGCTTTGCCGGTACCGGCCACAACCCGAAGTGCGCCGAAAAGGGGGTCGGCAAAGGGCGATCTGGCACGGGGATACCGGCTGACGTTTGCGATGACGGGGCTGGGGTGGGCAGATCATAGCCAATTTGGGCATCTGGCCATTTTTGATCAATCCAAAAAAGAAAGTCTAAATGTTGAGATTTTTAAATCGTAAGTGATGATGCCTTAATGAATTAACAAGTACACTAACCTTTTTCATATCTGTAGACAATATTTTAAAGTAATTATGTCCCAGACTGAAGTAGTTCGCCAAAAACCGGAGAAAGTTACTCTGATCACAGGCAAAATGAAATCTGGTATTGATGTAACTGGGAATATGGATCAGGTGCCTGCATCACAACGATTCCGGGGCAGGATAAAAATTTCAGATCCCGCCATTATCGAGGAGATCGCTGAAAGTGACCTCCCCGAATAGATTGTCTCGTCTTCCTTCTGGCACTCGTGCGATTTTCGATTCCAACATTTTTGTATACTGGGTGACCGATCATCCCCGTTTTGCCGACGATTGTGAGACTGTTATCCGCCGGGTTGAAGATGGAGAATTACAGGGTGTAATCCCGCATATAGTCCTCAACGAATTGCTCCATCGTCTTATAATTGCAGAAGCGGTTGGAAAAGAACTTGTTTCATCACCGCAGGAAGCAGTAGCCCAGATTAAACGTAATCCGGATATTATTTCCCAGCTTTCTGTTGCATGGGAATTACACCAAGATCTCATAAAAATGCCATTTGAGCTGGTTGATGAGGCTAAAGGGCTTACTGATCTTACCTATTATTTTTCAAAGGAACTTAAACTGATGGCTAAAGATGCAGCCATTACAGCCAGTGCTCACGCTTATAACATTAAGCATATCATCTCCAATGACCGTGACTTTGAACGGATTCCATGGTTGACCTGTTGGAGACCATAAACCCGTCATACTAGTCGTTTACTCCCGCAATTATGTCTCACTATGTTTTCACAATTTTTGAATTTTTGTGATTAATAGTTTGAAACGGAAAGGTACCGATCCAAACTAACATCCCCCTACACTCATTTTCTATCCCTGGTCCTTTGACTTTTTAAACATTGGGGTAGGAGGCGACGGCGTTTACAGGCTGCATCAGCAACCTGTCGCCGTTGCCGGGGTGCTTCGAGTGTATATCACCCCTGTTTCCGGGAATCCCTGGTGGTTGACAGGACAGGTTAAGACTATATCAACGCCATTCCGCCCCCAACCCGGGAGAAACCGCTAGCCGGTACCGCAAAAACCCGAAGTGCCCTGAAAATGGGGCCGGTAAAGAGTGGTGGTTTCGTGGCCCCGCACAACCGCCCGCAGTTGGCCTGACCCGAA
>JBAXMF010000638.1:0-1767 GCA_037134435.1 Methanomicrobiales archaeon
GTGAAGGTCATCGTAACCAGTTCAAACGGGACATTGCTGTTCGGCCCGGAATTTATCGCCAGTGATTATATGGGTTACTTTTCAAAGAAATTTCCTATTCAGGGACCGGGAAATTACAGTGTAAATTTCTCTGACGCGCATGGGTTTATTGGTAATTTTACTTACACCATAACAAAACACCAGGAGACTCAAACTACTCCTATCACCCCGACACCAACACCAACACCAAACTCCACGGTATCAGCCACATCGGTGGCGAGTAGGGATAAGCCGGCGATTTTCGTCGTATTTTCAAACCCGGGACCGGTCCTGGTATATACTTCAACCGGCATTGACTGGGACCTTGAGTACCTTGACCGGAACGGCACTATTCACAAGGTCCATGAGACCGGTTCTCAGTATCCCGAATCGGTGACGTTCCCGAGTGACGGGAACACGACAAGGGTGACGGTTTATCCCAACAGGTACGAGGATAATAATAAAAACGTTACGCTCAATGCAGAGAATGCAACCGATATCCAGATTTTAAATACAACGCCACCAACCCCAACGAGTACCCCGAAATCATCGTTACAATGGCTGTTGTTTATAGTGGCAATTGGACTGAGTTTAATGATAAAACGGAGATAAAGTTGGGCCTTTTAGATCACAACCAAACGCCCCAGAAGTTTATAGATCAAATCCGAATCGCAGTCGGACAGTTAACTGGACGGCGGGGTCTCTCGATGTAGATTGGTGCACATGCAAAATCGAAAGCAATAACAATCGTTTCTCTCAAAATATCATTATGTTGGACCATTTTTATCGCACACACAGATTGTCGCATCTAAAGGCGTATCGGTGGGCGCAGAAATCGAATGATAATGAACACTCCCATCGATTTGATGATAAAATTGCTGAATTTTTAACCGAACTGAAAGGAAAGGAAAAAGGAACAGAAACGAATTTAAAATATATCAGGTCCAAAAAAGCTCATGGGTTGGTAGAAATTTGAAAAAATAAGCAATTGCTACGGGTTTCGAATCCTTCGCACTCTGAAAATCATTCTTGATATTGGTAATATACAAAAAATGGAATTCCTCGACAAATTGCGAAATCAAAGCCGAAATACCCGTAAATATGAGACTTACAATAGGTTAATACACCTTTAACTTTAATTGCAATATTATCCGGGATCTGATTGTCGCATATCTGATGTTGAACCCCCCAACGCTATCAATAAAAGCCGCAAGATGCGGGTTTATGGAGCAAGGTATTATGAGAGAAAATAAAGGCGCATTACTAATTTTCATTGTCATTCTGACAGTTATTATGTTAGGCACACCGGTAGCAGGAGACGGTATAGCCGCTTTTACCGCTGACATAACAGATGGCCCATACCCATTATCCGTTCAGTTTACTGATCAATCCACCATTACCCCCCCATTAACCTACCTATGGAATTTTGGGGACGGTAGTCCTCCGGCCACCGACCAGAATCCAGTCCATATCTACCAGGAGTCGGGAATGTTTACAGTCCGCCTAACGGTAACCAATAATGCTGGTGGAAGTAGTGCAACAAGGGAGGATTATATCGGTGTTACGGCATCGCAATCAAACGCATATATGATTACTTCCACGGCGGGGAGTCATGGAGTAATTTCTCCGTCAGGAGCGGTCCCTGTCAACCCCGGCGATAATCACTCGTTCTTGCTTATCCCCAATGTCGGGTATCACATTGATGAACTGCTAGTTGATGGAGTTGCGAAACCGGCAACTCCACTGTAT
>JBAXMF010000639.1:0-1766 GCA_037134435.1 Methanomicrobiales archaeon
GCTGACTGCGTGATAGATAATCTGGCTATCTCCCCGAAGATTGCCATAATTGTCTTCAACGAATTCATGCATAAGCTGGACTAATGAACGGCAGGTTGCCTTCGGAAATCCATATTCATCCTCTAATTCGTTGAACAATTGCTGCTCGTTGGTCTTTCTCCAGACATTTGTTAGTTGGAAAGGGTCAAGACATGGGTTACCTTTTCATTTGCAAGAATCTGGCTCAGCACATAGGTTACCTCAAACGGTCACTTGAGGTTCAATACATAGGTTACCTTTCAGGAATAACAGTACAGAAAATATGATGGTCCAAATCGTACACAGTTTCATCAATCTTATATTCGAATTTCTTTATCGAACGAACGACCATCTCTTCATCCCTATACAATACTTCAAGTGATTGCTCCTTGGTATCAATAATCGCAGTAATGTAATCGCCGATATACGCTCCCCCGATGGAAAAACGCTCGTTCAAAACACTTACCATTCCCGTCCCATCAACTTGCCTGATAAAATGAATCTTACCCGCAACCAAGGGTACATTTTCCAAATTAATGTCAAAATCTGTTCGCAACATATGTTTTGGAGTGATGGATTCCAGGGATTTCTTTCCCTTTCTCATTTGCCATTCGTAAAATTTATTCTGCCTTGAGAAGAATTCCGCAGCCTTTTGTCGAATGTCTGACAGATCAGTGAATGTTTCTTTTTGCCAGAATAACCGGTCGAAACTTTTATTGAATTCCTCGATTGTGCCATTCATCCAGGGCTTGGCTGGTGCGATGAAAATTACTCCAATTCCAACATACAAACACAATCGGACAAATCGACTGAACGATCGTAGATGTATATAGTCTCCGGCAAAAGACATACCATTGTCTACTTGTAGATATCGGGGTATTGGGTTAGATCTCCAATAATTCAAAAGGAACCCCATTACATTGTCCATACTCTTTTCGACATATTGATATCCCGCGACATGCCGCCCGATTACATCCTTAAGGTGGATTGAATTAATCGATCCGAAGCCTTTGATATGTCTCTGACCGACAATATCCAAGACGTGCATCTCATCGATACAGTCTGGATGGAATATTGTATGTCTCCCTTTGGACTTGACCCGCTTGTATCGCTCTTTTTTATTTACGCGTAATTTGTTGCGTTTGATGACTCGTTTAATGGTGGATTGAGAGGGAACATCTGATGGTTCATACCCCAGTTTTTCCATTTGAAATTGAATGGCTTCTGCCCCCACAAAAGAGTACCTTGTCGATTCATCACTTCCATCCATTAGTGATGTTCTGATTCTAACGACTGCCGTTTCAATCCGCGTATCGGTCTTTTTGCGGATATTGTGAGGTCTTTTTGAAAGATCTTTGTACCAGTACACATTGCCGGTGTGGTAACGATTCAACCATTTGTTGAACCACTTTTTTGATCTGTGTAGGTCCTGATAAATAAAAACGGGATGATCTCCCTCTAAAACCCGTTGAATTGCATGTATTCGTTCCTGCTCTTCAGTTGTTAACTCCATCATGCTCTACCAAAGGAGCAATTAATCGTCGAAAAGTATTATGTAGAGTAACCTATGTCCTGAGCCGGAAATAACCATTTGGAGTAACCTATGTCCTGAGCCGGAAATGACCAATTGGGGTAACCTATGTGTTGAGCTTTTTTGGGTAACCTATGTGCTGAGCCTTTCCAAATAACTAAATGTAGAGTGCCACAATTAATGTCCGTTTTGTTGACAGAGTTTTTGTCCGCTTTGG
>JBAXMF010000640.1:0-1765 GCA_037134435.1 Methanomicrobiales archaeon
CATCTTTGACAAGACAAAGAAGAAGAGCTGGGATAAAAAAATATTCACCGAGACCCGTGAGAAGGATGGAGTTCCCGTAACAGTCTTTGGGATGTGAAGATAACAACCGGTGACGATTACCCGAATTCACAGCCTTTCCATTGGTGAGCCCCTCAGGACACCATATGATAGTTTTTGAAATATACAGGTGTTCGCAATAAGAGATATCAGTCTCTATCTCCTATGATACCGTACCATGAGGTTCTTCAATACAGCAGGGCCGGTGAACTGCCAGGACCACTATTGTCTCCCTCCGCTTTCACGGTTTAACCTGGCTGAGATCCTGTCCCTCATCGCCCAGAAAAAGTACTTCGTCCTTCATGCACCCCGGCAGAGCGGGAAGACCTCCTGTATGCTTGCTCTTAGGGATTACCTGAACCGTGAGGGGGACTACATTGCACTCTATATCAATGTGGAAGGCGGCCAGACTGCCAGAGGCGATGTCGTGAGGGGGATAAAGGCAATCCTGAGCGAGCTGGCCCTCCAGGCAGACAGAACGCTGGGAGATACAACACTCCGGGACCAAATCAATAGCAGCATTGAAAGGTACGGTGAGGATGCAGCATTGAAAACTGTCCTATCGGACTTGTGTCAGAAACTGGATCATCCGCTTGTTCTCTGCATAGATGAAGTTGATGCACTAGTTGGTGATACGCTCATCTCCCTCCTTCGCCAGATCCGCTCGGGTTATCCTGAAAGGCCCTCATCATTTCCTTCTTCGGTCATCCTGTGCGGAGTCCGGGATGTCCGGGATTACCGGATCCACTCAGAGAAAGACCGGGAGATCATTACCGGGGGAAGTGCCTTCAATATCAAGGCTGAGTCACTCCGGCTTGGAAACTTTTCAGAAGAAGAAACCAGGACCCTGTGCCTGCAGCACACGAAAGAGACCGGCCAGGTTTTCGAGGAGGAAGCATTAGCTGATATATGGCATCTGACCTGCGGTCAGCCATGGCTGGTAAACGCTCTTGCGTACGAGGTCTGTTTCAAACTTGAGGGAGGGAAAGATAGGAAAAATCCGATCACGTCATTGATGGTTGAAGAGGCGAAGGAACGGATAATCCAAAGGAGAGAGACGCACCTTGACCAGCTGGTTGATAAACTCAAAGAAGAACGTGTCAGGAGAGTCATTGAGCCAATGCTCACCGGTGAAGGCCAGCCTGAGATGGTCCCCGAGGATGACATCTGGTATGTTGAAGATCTCGGACTTATTACGACAAAAGGGCATCTTCGGATAGCAAATCCGATCTATCAGGAGATCATTCCACGAATTCTGACATACTCGACACAGCTGACGATCACCAAAGAGACGACATGGTACACCGATTCAGCTGGAAGACTTCGGATGGACCTGCTTCTTATCTCTTTTCAGCAGTTTTTCAGGGAGCATAGTGAGTTCTGGTTAGAGAGATTTTCATACAAGGAAGCAGGTCCGCAGCTTTTGCTCCAGGCATTTCTCCAGAGGATCGTTAATGGAGGCGGGCAGATAGCACGGGAATATGGCCTTGGTATGGGCAGGACCGATCTCTTTATCCTATGGCGTCTTCCTGATGGGAACTATCAGCGGTTTGTTATCGAATGTAAGGTGATGCGAGGGTCTCGTGAGGCGACAATTACTTCAGGGGTTACCCAGGTGCTCAAATATGCTGACTCCTGTGGTGCTGATGAGGTATACCTTGTCATCTTTGACAAGACAAAGAAGAAGAGCTGGGATAAAAAAATATTC
>JBAXMF010000641.1:0-1764 GCA_037134435.1 Methanomicrobiales archaeon
CCAGGGTGAAAAATCGCGGCAATATTCAAGCCCTTTATCAGCAAAATAAGGGGATATATCATCGTATTCGATATCAATTACCCCAGTTTTTCTTACAGGGCCTTATATGCCGCAGGTGGGCACGGATAATCAGTTATTTATTAAATGAACTGCATTCCAGGCATATTTTAAAATAACCCCTAGACAGCGCCGGATTGTGGGTAAATAACCTCATTTTGCCGTCCGTTTAATAGTTCTGGGTGTAGGTACCCGTGGTTTTAGTTATCTCACCTGTTGATGGCAGTCTGCAGGTTATTCTGATAAATAAGGCCGTTGCCTCATTATAAATGGCATCCCGGATTTTCAGTGACATGCAAGGTCCAGTACAACGCCACCCCCGGAACGTCCATGTATGCATCAGGCTTGAGGTAACCTTTGACCAGATAATTACCAATGGATCGCGAATTCCAAATTGTTTTTTCCCAGGTTTCATTATATATACAGGTGTAGCATCCAGGTATTCAACGATAGTCCACCAGGTTAATTGTTAATCCCGAAAAAACTCAGCTTACCCGGCGTTATCTCTATACCACGCAACCGTCTCTTTCAAACCCGTTCGCAACGAAATATCAGGCGTGAACAATTCCTGTTTCATTCTTGAAATATCCGCATAGGAGTGAAGGATATCACCTTTTCTTGGTTGTTCATACGTGGGCTGGACGCTCACATCCATCAGTTCCGGGATCAACTTCGCAAGTTCATTCACGCTGGTCCGCTCTCCACTCGCGACGTTGAAAATCCCCTCCACGGACTTCTCCATCGCACAGAGGTTGGCCTTCACCACATCAGCGACATAAATGAAATCCCTGGTTTGAGAACCGTCGCCATAAACCAGGGGTACCTGGCCATTCAATATCCTTGTGATAAATTTGGGGATCACGGCTGCATAGGCAGAGGCAGGGTCCTGCCCGGGACCATATACGTTGAAATATCGCAGGG
Organism: Methanomicrobiales archaeon; assembly: GCA_037134435.1. Lineage (GTDB taxonomy): Archaea > Halobacteriota > Methanomicrobia > Methanomicrobiales > Methanospirillaceae > CAIKOD01. The sequence continues at coordinate 979 of JBAXMF010000641.1, forward strand.
CCACGAAGTCCAGGCTATACGACCTGGAGAAGACGGCCCCCAGGTATTCCCCGGTCATTTTTGACAATGCATAGGGAGACATCGGTTCGGGCAGCATCTCTTCACGTTTTGGTAGTTCCGGATTATCCCCATATACGGCTGAACTCGATGCAACGACCACCTTCTTTACCCCACAATCACGCGCTGCAATAAGGACATTCAGGGTACCCATCACATTGACCGCGGCCGTCTCCTGCGGGTGTTCAACAGACCAGGGAACAGAGATTATTGCGGCCTCGTGAAATACACCGTCTGCCCCTTCAAAATTCCCCTTCAGGAGGTCAAGGTCAGTAATGCATCCTTCTGCCAGGGTTACCTGGCCTGTCGATCGGAGACCATGGATATTTTCTTGCTTTCCTGAATGGAAGTTATCAATAACCGTGACTTCATGGCCCCGTTCAACCAGGGTCCGGGTAATATGCGACCCGATAAAACCCGCCCCTCCCGTGACAATATAATGCATGCGTAGGAAAATATTGGTTTAGATTGCTATAATAATAAGGGGTAATGTGGTGAATTCCCCCAATTTCCATGTAATCCTGGTGGAGCCAAACATAATGAGCCCGTCCAACTAGGTTTTTTACATAAAAAGCCATCGCTATTTTTCACGATTCGTTGAAAAATTTGGTTTGGAAACCCGCAAAGCGGCATATACGGGGACATTTCGGTACCTTTATATAGTTAGCCTGAGGGCCTCTATGGTTTTATTCATAGGAGAAACCAAAGGGCTCACATTAGGTGAGATAT
>JBAXMF010000642.1:0-1760 GCA_037134435.1 Methanomicrobiales archaeon
CCTGACCTCCCAAAATATTAGGCGCATAAATTGAAGGCCTCTAAAATCGTCCGGTTTTTCTTGGTAACTTCAGAAACAATAATTTCTCCATTCTCAAGTTGGTACTTCTTGATCTTTTCCAGTTCTAAAAGCATCTTCTCAACTGAAAATTGTTTAGCAAGTCCATTATCTTTCATCATAATGTGTAATTTAGTACGGATGACCATTCCAAGGAACACGACAAACAAAAACCCTTTCATGGTTTCTTCTTTATGCACATTCATAGGAAGAGCACCCAAAGAATCCTTCATCGCCATGAAGCATTTCTCTACTGCATCCCGTTGGCGATATAATGTTAGACACGTGATCCAATCTAAATCCCCTTGATATAGCAAAATGAACTTCCCCATTTTATTCAATCGTTGCTTGATTGCATTCTGCTTTGGTTTAACTTCGAATTTTCCATCAATAAACTTCCACGTCACATAGTTATTAAATCCTTTTAGAACTCCTTTTGCGGCTATATTGGGGTTTTTCAAATTTTTAGGATTATAATTCTTAAGTCGCTCTATTGCATCATGCAACTGTTGGAAAAATACCTCTCGTTCATCTTGTTCCCTCTTTGGGTCATAGAAACAGTACCCCTTTACCTTAAGCATCCTGGGAATCTGCTCTAAATCATACTGATGTACTAGTGTTACGGGCATTGCAAATATTGACTCTTTCCCAAATTTGTAAAGATTCACCGCATTTGTGACTTTATTAAGTGAATTACTCATCAATTGTTTGATGGATTTCAATTGGAGTGTTGCGGGCATGATAAATGGAATTTCTTCATCGAGCAACGTAGCTAGAGTTGTCTGGGAGAAAAAACCACGGTCCATTATCAACTGAAAATTCTCTAAACCTGCTGATTTCAAACGCTGCAAGGTATTTTCCAGTGTCGTGATGTCCGCAATGCTGCCCGGATAAATCTCATATCTCACTGGGATCCCACGATCTTTATCCACGACGAGTGAAAAATTGATTTGGGGTAAACCATCGCCATCTCGATTATACCCATATTCAAGCAGATTGATGAGTTGAGAATTGCTTGAGAAACTTGTTATATCGTAGAGTAATATGGCGCCAGGATTAATTTTTGAGCAGAAATCAGCCATAAATTGCTCAGGAATGTTACCACGTCCAATATTTGCAAGGAGTTCACTAATGCGTTGGCTGCTCAACGATAAATCCGGATTAGAAAGCCAGAGCGAAGACCCTTCAAACCAGGATTGAACATTACACATTGCCGTGGGACGGAGTACGCGATTGTATACTAAAGCGAGAACGGTGTCCCTCTCAATTTCGTTGAATATTTTGTCAAGTGTTTCAAGTATTGAGAGTTCTTGTACAATATTCTGGACTACCTCCAGATTGCCATAGATAAATGCGGCTTTCGGAGCTGATATAACACCTTTCCCCGCAGGGATCATCTTTTCTTGACGAACACGGACAATTTCGCCGTCTATGTTTTTACCGAGGTACTTCGATTTGTGGCGAATTTGTTTTTTCTCTCGGTCGTAATAAGGTGTATCCTCATACCAATATTCAATCCCATTGATCTTTTTAATTCTGGTTTTAGCCTTCATATTCTGTGCTTGTAATATAAGCGCATATAATAATTAAACCTTCTGGTTAGGATTCAGGTTTAAATTTAAAATAAGGAATTATTCGATGCTATTCACAGTTTTGCACTGAGTCTTATATTGTAGTTTGCGCTTATGGATCGGGAACTCAGG
>JBAXMF010000643.1:0-1753 GCA_037134435.1 Methanomicrobiales archaeon
CTTAGACTTGAATATCCGAGGTCCACCATTACCATCCATGTAGAGCCGTGTAACGAAGGATGTATCAGATGCGGATCATTCTGTACGTACTATGAGAAAAACCGGCCCGATTGAAAAAATTGATCCCTGCCAGAATATCAACCTAATCGCTTGTTTCCTATGAAAATCGTCCCCTTAAAGAAGGGAACTAAGTGTCAAGTTTTACTCGCATTACCTCCTGACCTTCTTCCTGAATAATCCTATCAGTACCTCTGGACAGGAGTTCAATGATCTTTTGAATCCCAATTTCTGACCATTCCGATCTGTTGACCACATCCGCATGAGAGAGGAAATCGAGACCCCCCGGGCATGGTTTCTACATTGAAGGATTATTCCCGCTCTATTTAATTAATAATCAGGCACATTGTGATTATGGGAGGGATTTTACTTTAAGCGTCCTATTTTCTCTTTAGGCGGGACATCTTGCCAAACATATCTTAACATATCATAATTAAAATCTGGGAGAGAAGACCATCACTCATTCAACCTAAAATGAATGAACAGGTTGTATAATGCTATCAAAGAACCCAAAAAACAAGATTATATCCTTAACCGGATAAACAAGCCTGTGGCGAGATTCGAACTCGCGACTTCCTCCTTACCAAGGAGGCACACTACCGGGCTGTGTCACACAGGCACAGGAAAGAACACCATAGCGCACTGGCAAGCATAAGACTTTAATTAATATGCTGCTTCGCGACACCGGCATGCTGCTGTGTCCTATAAACTACGTAGTATTATGGTTAAAAGATTGCGGAACAAGAGTCTCAATACTACTGATTGCAGCCCGGATCGGAAGAATATTCAGACTTAGTATTCCATCTCGCATATTCCGATAAATCATGTTCTGACGGAATATTATTTCAAAAGAGATCACACTACGGGAATTTACTGTAATTGTCGAAGGGCCTCCATACCCCTGCATACCTCTTCAAATGAATGTTTTTCAGAGCCCAGTGTAACATGGGTCCGATGAAGAACTTTCATCACCACTTCAAAATCGATATCGCCATCTCCGACAGGACTATGTGAGTCTTATCCCCCAACCAGTATCATATATACGCATTGGATGAATCAAAGTTTCAAGAAATGCCGTCAGGCCTTTGTTGATGTTCGCATGCCCTGCATCAGGTGGTTTTCCATGAAAACAGTACGTTGGACCTCAAAGCATAGTGAGCGGTGGAACCGGTTAGTATGAATGGGTATGTTAAATCATATTTTCCCGATGAAATGGATAGATTTGATGGAAATTATTTCCCAAGTATAAAGAAATAACAGAAATTTATTACTGCGAGACCTGATAATCTGCTGAATACTAATTGCGCGGGGGTTATTGTACCAGGCCATTTGCAATTAAGAATGGGGGGTTCAGATACCCGGCCAGCCACGCCACAATCGGACTACATATCCGACGTCATGAAAGTTTCTATACCCGACTCTATACCCACTGATGTGGCAGGTGGTTTTTATCAAAACACCGGATAGAGCCAAAAAAACTGGACAGTTCATCTTTTCCAAAGCCGGATATGATCATCACTCTTATGGGATTAGCACCTAACTACCTGTTGAATTATGGCCGTTGGAAAGGAGATTACTGACAAGCTCCACCAGATGGTGGACCGCGACCTCACCTTCATGCATATCTGCGGGACACATGAGGCTGCCATTGCCCGGACGGGGCTCCGTAGTGTGCTGCCTAAAAGACTGAAGATTG
>JBAXMF010000644.1:0-1752 GCA_037134435.1 Methanomicrobiales archaeon
CTGTTTTTCTTTCATCCTGTCGATCATCTCCAGCATCTTCTGTTTGGCAATTCGCTCCTTCTCAGCTTCCGGATCAGCCCAGGGTTTTGTCACGGCCCGTTAAGTTTTCCGCTCAAAGGTGGCTCCTGGTATGCGCCGGGATCATACAATACATAATTACCAAACGAAACCGGGGCCTCCTGATAACAGGCCTGAATCGCCTGCCTGATAACTTCTTCATTTTTAAACTGACAGTCTACCAGGGTAACCTGCTTTCGTAACCGCTCAATGAATTCAACGGGAACATTGTAGAGGGTCGGGCTCAATGCTTCAGTCCCGATAATGCGTTTCTTTTCATCTACCCCATCATAAAACAATGCCTCGATTGCTTCTCCCGTCCGATGTCCCGCAGATTCAGGGTCCGGGACCCCGGTGGTAAAGGATTCCGGAACTGCATTCGGTATCAGTCGATCAGCAGGAGCGCCATCAGTTCCGGGTGCCCCTGCACCGGGAACCGGATCGGCATCCCTGCCTTCTCTGCAGTCTTTACCATGTTGACGCCCACTGCGTGCTCAGGAATCCGGGCCTGCGTCGGGTGGACACAGATGCCGGCTTTCACATTGCACGTCTCGCAAAGCCGGCACGAGCCGTTGATGAAGGCAAGGGCAAAGGGGTTGCCGGCATTGAACGCGGTCCGTTCGAGTTCGAGCATCATCGGGGCAAATGCGCCGGTTCCGTTGAAATGGTCCTTCCAGAACTGCGTTGCCTGCTCTTTCTTGTCGGCCGGGGCCTCCGGGTCGAGCCAGTATTTGTAAATCGAGCAGATTACATTGGGGTCTGCGTTGGCTGGCGACATGAACTTCACGAGCAGGGCGTAACGGTACTCTGAAAGGATCTTCCGGAACTCGTCCGGGGTCGGGACGTAGGGAGGACAGGTTAGTTTCTTCCCGTACCCGATGCAACCGGCCCGGCATTTCAGTGGGACGCGGTTTTCGACAATTACATCCGATGCGGGGATCACCTTTGCATCCGCTGCCCCGAGCGAGCGGGCGGTTTGCACAAGAAATGCGAAAATTTCGCCATCTTTATTATCAGAACTCTTGCTCATCATCATCAGTGTCCCTTTTACTCTTTAAAATCATCCGGTCGACTTTCCATACTACCGGAAATCAGTTCCCGATCCCCAAAGTCCAGAAGCCAGTTCCGTTGCTTCTCCGGAACCAAGGGCACTGAAGAACGCCGGTATAGAACGGTAGTGCACCCGGTGACTGCTCAACACGCAGTTGGGATCCTTACGGGGACCGGGATGTCAGGATAGTTAATAAAAGGTAAAAATTCTTATTTTCAGGGTCCGAAAACCTTACGATAAACCCGACAGCCTAAATAAACGGTGGTTCATAGTACCATGATCACACAATCCGATCAGAATGATGCAAAGGAAATTCTATCACTGCAGAAACTGGCGTATCAGAGTGAAGCAAAGTTATACGACGATTATTCCATTCCCCCGTTAACCCAGACTTTAGATGATATCAAAGCACAATTTCATACCCATATTTTTCTTAAAGCCGTTAACAATTCCACGATTATTGGTTCTGTCCGGGCATATGAGAAAGACAGGACTTGTAATATTGGGCGGCTGATTGTGCATCCCGACTTCCAGAAAAAAGGTATTGGAAAACACCTTATGAAAGAAATAGAGAACTGTTTTATTACATCCGACATTCGGCATTAATTTTTTTGTACATAATATTTTTCCACATTCGGTCCTAG
>JBAXMF010000645.1:0-1752 GCA_037134435.1 Methanomicrobiales archaeon
ACCGGTAGTAGTCCTTGGTGTACTTCCGGCAGAATGCAGAAATTGCAGGCAGCTCGTGAAGATTGGACCGGAGAGCCATCGCTTTAAGTCGTACCCGTACCCCGCTGTCTACTAACAGCTGAAGGCCCCGTTCGAATGCATCAAAGGAACCGGGCCTGCCGGTCACCTTCTCGTAGGTCTCTTTTGTAGCACCGTAGACACTCACTTCAATATCACGGGGCGGGTATTTGAGAAAAAGATCGACATGCTCCTTCTGAATAATCGTCGCGTTGGTGAACACCGATACGAGCAGCCCTTTCCGCTTGAGTGCCAGGTATATATCGGCAAAATCCTGGCGCAGCAGAGGTTCACCCCCGGTGATAAGGACCCAGACGGCACCAAGGGCAACCGCTTCATCAGCGATCCTGTCGATCTCGGCAAGCGTAAGTTCCTGCCCCATGGCCTTCCGGTCCCCGGCCGGGAGGTTGATGTAGCAGTGAGGGCAGTTGTTGTTACAGCGGGCGGTGACCTCCACGTCAAAGGAGAACACCTTTCGCTCGCTTTTCATCTTGTCCCAGAGGGGAAAGTCCTGTATCCTGATAGTATTCATTATCTTTCTCCCTCTACTGAAAATTGATTCTGGCCTCGTTGTTTCCCCAACTCACTCTTTCGCAATATTGCTCCACCTCGCATCATTTTATCGAATATGATCACGTCAATATCCGGCATCGCGAATCCGCCTGCGAGAAATTCTTCACGGAGTTTCTGCTCGGAACTAAACGCATGACGAAATTCGAGGGTGCCAAAGAGAATATCCCCATTCTCAAAACCGGTATTTCCGAGTGTGAACCACGCAACCATTTTCTGGACCCGGAAATATTTTGTGGCGTGTTGTGCATTCGGCTGCCAATGAAACGATACGACGAGCGTGCCGCCGGGTTTGAGCGCATTGTAAATCAGCTTGAGCATTTTTACACGGCGTTCACGGTTGATAACCGCCGAGTAGAGAAACATGGAAGTCCATACGAGATCCTGAGATTCACGCTGCACTTCGAGACAGGCAATGTCACCGATCCAGCCATCGAACGCGAACTGGCGCTGGGCCATGCTCTCACGCGCTTGCTCCAGCATCTGCCCGGAAAAATCTAACCCGGTAACATGCCAGTCATGCCGTCCAAACCAGACTGCTTCGCGCCCACCGCCGACTCCCAAAATCAGCACATGTCCGGTGTGAACCGGTAACCGTTCCCACAGTTCCAACTCATCGTGTGTTAACCCTGCATCCACATCATTTGCGGTGGCAAAATAACGACCCGAACGCTCGTATCCTTGGCGGGACCATTCGATCATATCTGCCGGCCGTAACACGACCACGGGCAAGGTACGGAGGAAATCGCCGGCACGAAGTAAAAATCGCGCAAATGCAATGCGGGGTCTCATGCTTGGATCCTCTGCAATGTCATACCACCCCGGGCCAAAATCATTCCGGCCTGGTGATAGAGTTCATCCTCCAGCCCCGCACCTCGATACTTCATGCGGACCTGTTGTTCTTCTACTACCCACCCCTCACCTCGCGGACAACCGATGGGATGCCAGGCTAACGTAGCCGTCCCCGCGACGGGCTTTTCATGGGAGAAATGGAGGTCGAGGATCCAACGTAGAGCTGGTTTCCCCTGCCATAAGGGTTGTCCAGGCATAAATTGCTCAGCGGGGAATTCACGGTAGAGATCGTGGGACTGGTTGGCACTCAGGGGCACCCTCACGATAAATTTT
>JBAXMF010000646.1:0-1744 GCA_037134435.1 Methanomicrobiales archaeon
CTCCAACAGGTCAACCATGGAATCCGTTCAAAGTCACGGTCATTGGAGATGATATCCTTAATGTTATATGGAATGGCTCAGCACATCGTGTACTGTGGAAAGCTCAAGACATCGTGTACCTCAAATGCTCGATTCCGGCTCAGGACATCGTGGACTAGTTAATCAATTTTGTAATTGAATCTTTTGATTTCGTGAATAATCATTTCTGCATCTTTGTAAAGAATAAGGAGCAATTGCAGGCCAGTATCAATCGTTGCCCAAATATATTCACCGATATATTCTGTTCCGATTAGAAATGGTTCATTTAACACGACTATATTTCCTCCGCTGTTAACTATTCTGATAAAGTGGATTTTACCGGAAACCAGAGGGATATTATCCAAATCCAACTTAAATCCGCGTTTCAAAATGCGTTTTGGGGATAATGATTGCAGACCTTTCTTTTCTAATTTCCAAGCATTAAATTTATTTTGGCTTTCGGAGAACAGTTTAAACTTTTTTCGAATATCTGACAGATTAGTAAATGTTTCACGTTTCCAAAACAACCTATCAAAACCCTTGTTAAACTCTTCAATCGTGCCATTCATCCAGGGTTTAGCAGGAGCAATGAATATCACTTCAATACCAACATACAAACACAATCTAACAAACCGGCTGAAGGACCTTGGATGTATAAAATCACCAGCAAATGACATCCCGTTGTCTACCTGAATATATCTGGGGATTTGATGAGATTTCCAGTATCCCTGTAGAAACTCCAATACGTTGTCCATGCTCTTGCCAGCGTATTGCTTCCCCGCGACCTGACGCCCAACGACATCCTTTAGGTGGAGCGAATTTACGACCCCGTAACCTCTGATGTATCTCGGGCCTACGAAATCAACCTGGTGGATCTCATCAATGTATTCGGGTTTGATTAGTGAATATCTGCCCTTGGATTTTACTCTTTTATATCGCTCTTTCTTGTTTAATCGCAATTTATTGCGGTTTATTATTCTTTTGATTGTTGACAAACTGGGAATTGAGGCCGGGTCATAATTCAGTTCTTCCATGTGAAATTGAATGGCCTCAGCCCCAACAAAACCATACTTGGTGTATTCGTCATCACCTCCCATAAGTGATTCTCTTATTCTAACAACCACATTTTCTATTTGTTCATTAACCTTGTTCGGCGTGGTTCTGGGTTTTTTCGAGAGGTCTTTGTACCAATCCTTGGATCCTGTATGATATCTTTTCAGCCATTTATTCAGCCATGATTTTGACTTACCAAGGCTGCTGCAGATATTTAATTGCCTTCCCCCCTCGATATAACGTTTAATTGCTTCTTTTCGTACTTCTTCATCGGTATCTTCCAAAATGACTCACCGATGAGAGCATTGAAACAATGAATGTTAAAAAAGGTACACGATGTCCTGAGCCATAAATTGGCATTTGAGGTACACGATGTGTTGAGCTAGAATTCCCTAAATGAAAAGGTACACGATGTCATGAACCTTTCCATCTAGCAGTTTGGGGCTGTCAGGTTCATCCTTGCGCCGCATTGTCCTCTAAGCTTTGTACAAGTCCGTTGCCAGAAATGCGCATCAGAGTAGAGACATTCTGAATGGATAGAATGGCGGATTAGCCGCAATCCAGAGTATAACTTCTCGTCGCACTGAGACTTACCAGAAAGTGATCCTGCACAGTAATTTCGAGGACTCCCCCGAACCGATATACTTATTTTTTGATGAGATCCAGAAACAGG
>JBAXMF010000647.1:0-1742 GCA_037134435.1 Methanomicrobiales archaeon
GGAATCCAGTAGGAGACGGATTTTTTCATCGTGCTCTTTGAGCGCCTCTTCCGCCCGTTTGCGCCCGGTGATGTCTTCAACCGTGCCCTGATAGCATTTTATCTCACCGGCAGCATCCAGAATGGGTAGCGCAGTGACCGTGAGCATGAGTTCCCGTCCGTCTTTTGAGAGGCAGTTGTGTTCCATGCGACGAATGGGGAGTTTGTTCCTGATGTATTCTCCGAATATGGCACTCACACGGGTGACTTCTTCAGGAGATATCATAATATCGAAGGGTGTTTTTCCTATCAGTTCCTGCGGTTCATACCCAAGAATCTCTTTAACCCGGTCGCTGAGGAATGTGATAACGCCGTGTGCATCGATCTCAAAAACATATTCACCGGTAGCAGCGATCACATTGCGGAAGCGTTCCTCACTCTCTGCAAGCGCCTCTTCCGCCACTTTGCGTTCAGTGATGTCATCATAGACCGCAACAATTTCACCGCTCTGCAACCGGAACACGCGGTTCTCGTACCAGCTGGAATACTTCTCATCAATGTAGACTTTTTGAGGGAAATATGCAGGAACTCCGGTCTCCCATACCTGCTTAAACACCGGAATTAATCCATAATCATCGATGGCAGGGCGCAGGTCAAAAAGACTCTTTCCTACTACTTCCTCTTTCTTTTTCCCCTCGATCTCCAGCGCCGTTTTGTTGAAATCCTTAATAATATAATCTTTACCGGATGCCCCGTCATTCCTGACCTCATAGATGGCAACCCCGCTGGTGATCGTGTCAACAAGCCCCCGGAAACGTTCCTCACTCTCTGCAAGCGCCTCTTCCGCTCGTTTACGCTCAGTGATGTCCTCTGCGATTTCCACAACCCCGATCAAATTTCTATTTGCATCAAATACCGGCTCGCCCCTCTCGTTCCAAATCCTGCCGTCGGGGGTGTGCTGAATGATATGTGCTGATTGTTTTGTTTCAAAGACTTTTAATGTCGGGCAGTTATCACAGGGTCTTGCGGGGTCTGCCCAAAGGGCGTGACAGGTGTGGCCAGTCATTTCAGCTGGTGATTTATTAACAGATTCAGCCGCGAACTTGTTTGCCCATAGGATCTTCAAATCTTTGTCTACAAAGGCAATGTTTGTGGTAATGCCGTCAAGAATTGCGGTTTTTTGCCCCTCGCTCACCCGCAGCGCCTCTTCCACCTGCCTGACATCTGTAATATCGCTGACAACAACTCTCACTGTTGGTGTCGTGTCACTGTTGGTAATCCGGATACTTTCCAGTCGGACAGGGAACGTGGAATCGTCACCCCGCTTGAGCGTGAGTGTGCAGATCTGTTTTTCCTCGTGGTTCAGCACGTTTAGGAAATACTGGAGCCACTTATCGGAATCGTTTTGTGCAATGAATTTCCTGAACCGTGTCTTTACCAGTTTGTTCCGCCCCACTCCAAGAAGTGTCGCGCCGGCGAGGTTCACATCGGTGATCAGCGCCTTGTCACTGAGTGTGAAATAACCTATTGGGGCAAAGTCATAGAGGTCAAGGTACTTGTCCCGCGACTCTTCGAGCGCGATCTTTGATTTCCTGAGTTCTTCTGCCTGCATCTCAAGTTCGATCTGGTGGATCTGGAGGTCTGCTTCCGATTTGGTAAGCTGGTCATGGGATGCCCGGACTGCTTCCTCTGCCTGCTTACGCTTGGTAATATCCCGGAAAACACCACACACCCCGGATATTTCGCCGTTCTTATCCTTTACTA
>JBAXMF010000648.1:0-1742 GCA_037134435.1 Methanomicrobiales archaeon
TTCTGTGCGTTCCCTCGCGTGTCCAGTTTGCCGTCTTTGGTTGCCTTGATCAGGAGGTCGGTCTCAGAAAGGAGCCCATCCATGACACCAAGGCATTGGACGAATGCAGGGACCACCTTGTCGTTCTCTGAACGCCGTCCAATTTCTTTATACTCTTCATACTCGCTGAGATCCCCCTCACCGATTTTGATAATCGAGCCTGTGATATGATTGACCCGGTCCCGGACCAGGTTTACTCCAACGGCTGCATCAGCGGCAAGCCCCTCGTAGTGCCCCTCAATTTTCGTGGTATGGTCATTCATCGCCATCCTGGTAAGGACCGGTGTGGCTTCCGCGAGAAAATTGTTCACGTTGATAAACTGGGTCCTTACTTCGTCCTGCGCGTCTGTATCTCCGTTAAATGCATTCTGCAGCAGTAGCTCCATCTCTTTAGTATTCAAGGTAATCTCATCCCCTTTTCGTCTGACTGTCTCTTGTTCATGTTTCGATTTCTTCATGTTCCGGGCTGTTCCGGACCTTGGCCTTGGCCTTTTGGTTTCCTGGTTTCCGTCAGAATCTGCCATTTACATCATCACCCCTTGCACCAACCCCTGGGTTTGGCGCTCTTCTGTTCACCCGCGGACCGGTGTGTACCGTCCGGTCCGTGATCGGCCCGGGCGGGAAATACCGGTTGGACCGGAACGGCTGGTGCACATCAAATCCAAAACAAACGTCTGTCAACTTCTATTCCTCCTCCAGGTCTACGGGACTTCCTGTTTTTTTCGGATGGCCCGGGAACAGGATTGCCGGAATTGTCAATAGGTCCGGGATCCTGACTGGTACCGGTTCCTGATACGAGGTGGTGGTCGCCAAGGAAATAGGCAAAAATTACCATGCCTCCCGAAACGAGAAACCGGAATATGCTGACCCAGACCATCTCCTCCCGGGCAAGGAGGAATGTCGCCCAGAGAATCGCAACAAGGCAGATAAGATAAAATAAAATCCATGTCCTGGGAGATATATCCCCCCCTCCGGTGTCAGTACCAGTTCCAGCTACAGGCGGAGCATTTATCGGAGCTATGCTGACGTTTTTCATGACACCCTACCTTTTTTTCGAACGATGGGACCATGCAGTTGAGTTGCCTTGGTGATCATTTCCATAGTCTGCCATCGCATACGGTGTGTGCAATGATGAATTGACCCAGGTAGTGATAAAGACACATATACGCTTGTCGCAAACGCATTGCGCATACAAAAGTTAAACATTATTCAGCGGATAATACCTGTAGTAATGGCAGAAAAAAGAATCCCTGACGAAATTTCCTGTATTCGTGCGTTATTAACAGAAAATCCGGAAGGACTAACGATAATAAGTATTTCGGAACTGCTTGGGATGAATCGCAATGCTGTTGCAAATAACTTAAAATTGCTCCGGATGCAGGGCCGGGTCAATTTAAAACAGATCGGGCCTGCCAAAATCTATTGGCTTGCAAATAAATTACCGATTGATGCGGTACTGAAACTCTCAAATAACGGGATCATCGTATTTGGCAGAGGGGAGACTGTTGTTGATATGAATGAGACCTTTCGGGAACTCCTGCAGGTCACAACGCAGGATCTTATCGGGAAAACTACTGGACAACTGCCTTGTTTCGTTGGATCACACCCTGAATTGCCCCGGTTAATCCGGGACGGCCTGAAAGGTAAAGAGAGCAGGATTTCTGCGGAACTGGTGCTCGCCGATCGTTCTCAGCCATGCACGA
>JBAXMF010000649.1:0-1737 GCA_037134435.1 Methanomicrobiales archaeon
GTACAATTGATGCAATCCTGCGCGCGAATCAACTTATGCTCACCGATATTTCAGAAAATATAAAAGGCACCATTGAAGAAGGGGTTACACTCATCGGGACGATAGATATTGGGAAAGGAACAATCATCAAGTCAGGCAGCGTGATACGCGGCCCGGTAATCATTGGAAGGAACTGCTCCATCGGTCCTGCATATATCGGACCTTACACCTCAATTGGTGATAACTGTACAATCCATGGTGGAGAGATTGAGTCCTCCATCCTTATCGGAGACACAGTGATTGAAATCGAAGCGAACAAACGGATCACAGACAGCCTGATTGGGAGATATTCACATATTTACTCTGCCACGAAACGATTGCCCCACGCAACCAAGCTTACCCTTGGTGAGAACTCAGAGGTACATTTATGAAAATCCTCGTAACCGGGGGGGCCGGATTTATCGGGACGAACTTTATCCGATACTGGTTAAAAAAATACCCGGAACCTGATATAACCGTTTTAGATAAACTCACCTATGCCGGGAGACGCGAGAACCTGGGAGAACTTCCAGGTTGTATCCAATTCATCCAGGGCGATATCTGTGACAAAGTAGTCGTATCTCAGGCAATGGATGGTTGTAACATTGTATTTCATTTTGCAGCGGAATCGCATGTAGATCGGTCTATCGAAAATGCCGGGGACTTCGTAAGAACAAATATCACTGGAACATACACGCTTCTGGAAGCCGCAAAAGCAGCGAATATTGATCGGTTCATCCATATCTCCACTGATGAAGTCTATGGGTCAACATTCGAAGGTTCATTCTCTGAAGATGATCCCCTCATGCCATCCTCCCCTTACTCTGCAACAAAAGCAGGATCTGATCTCCTTGCCCTGTCATATCATATGACTCACGGTTTGCCGGTCATTGTCACACGGAGTTCTAATAATTATGGTCCATACCAATATCCAGAAAAAATGATCCCCCTGATGATCCTGAATGCACTGGAAAATAAAAAACTCCCCGTTTATGGTGATGGTAAAAACATCCGGGACTGGTTGTTTGTTGAGGATAACTGCGCGGGTATTGACACCGTAGCTCAGAAAGGCAGATGCGGAGAAATCTACAACCTTGGCGCCCAAAATGAATATGAAAACATTGAGATCATCCGAAAAATTCTGAACATTCTGGACAAACCGGAAGACCTCATTACTTATGTCAGGGACCGTCCCGGTCATGACCGGAGGTACTCGCTACAAACCGATAAGGTCGCACAATTGGGATGGAAACCCGAAGTAGCTTTTGATGAGGGCTTGCAGAAGACCATATCCTGGTACTGTGATCATAAAAACTGGTGGAAACCCATAAGGGGTTAAGGGGGATTTTCATGATAAAACAAGAGACCACGCCCAATTTCAGTAAAAATGCACTGCTCCTCTCCTACCAGGATCATAAAATTGAGAACAACGCTGCGGTCAGACGAGTGCTTGAAAGTGGAAGGTACATCCTCGGAAATGAGGTAAATTCCTTTGAAGAAGAATTTTCACGGTATATCGGGGTCGATTATGGGATTGGGGTTGGAAATGGTACGGATGCCATTACCCTTGCGCTGAAAGCCTGCGGCATCGGACCCGGCGATGAAGTGATCACCGTATCACACACGGCAGTCGCTACCGTTGCAGCAATTGAACTCAGTCGGGCAACCCCGGTTCTTGTCGATATCTCTCCCGATACATATACCCTTGATCCAGATCAT
>JBAXMF010000650.1:0-1736 GCA_037134435.1 Methanomicrobiales archaeon
CTTGAGTTGGTAAAATCAGATCATATTCAACCGCAAGATCGATATATTTATATATAACATATATTTCAATATGTCAATTTTGTTCTCAAGAGAGAACCACTCACAACAAAAGAAATTGAAAAGTGTAACGCAAATCCCAGAGCTTTTCTGGAGGGAAATGGATATGGTCCTTTCTTCATAAACAAAACAAAGACCGTCATTCATCATGCGGTGAGTTACATAGCGGGTTTGATAACTCTTCCACGGGGATCAAACATGAGTAAAATCGCTGAAAATGTGGTCGAAAGTGGATCTTGTCGTGATATTAGCCACTTTATTTCCACTTCTCCCTGGTCACACGAAGAAGTTATGAAATTAACCAGATTCAATGCGATTCGAGATCTTGGACCCGGCGGATCGATAATTTTTGATGAGACAGGTCAACAGAAGTATGGGCCGGCCTCGGTTGGAACCTCACGGCAGTATCTCGGAAAAAATGGTCACACCTGCATTGCCCAAGTGGGCGTATTTGCTTCATATTGCATAGATAACATCTCTGCGTTGATCGATTATCGACTCTTTTTAGCGGAATCGTGGATCAATAATCTTGAAAAAAGTCTGAAGTCCGGGGTCCCTCTAGAGCGATTGGAGCATAAAACAAAGCCTGAATTAGCCTTGGAGTTGCTGGATGTATTCATATCCGAAAATCTTCCCTTTTGCTATGTGCAGGCTGATGCCCTTTATGGGGGTGATTCGCACTTCATCACGGGTTTGTATCAGCGGGGAGTCTCTTTTATTTGTGATATTCCCAGCGTTATTCAGGTTTACATAACCAAACCAGAACTTACCCTTCCCGAGCGACAATCGAATAGAGGAAGATTCCATACGAAACTTAAAGTGTTAAATACGTTTCCAGTTTTAGTCAGCTGGCTAGCTGAAATTCAGACCTGCTGGAGTTCTGTTGATGTCCGGTTCACCGATAGGGGAATAAAAACGGTTGAGTGTGCAGAATTAACTGTTTGGCGCCGTCAGGATGGGGTACCCGTGGATCTTCCTATCAGATTGATCATGATCCGCTATCCTGATGAGGAAATGATCAGGTTTGCATTTTCAAATATTTTTGAGGTCGATCTGCATAATCTCGTTAGATATCAGACAAATCGATACTGGATCGAGAGAAATTTCGAAGACGCAAAGGGTTTGTGCGACCTGGATAGCTTCAGAGGAAGGAATTGGGAGGCCTGGCACCACCACATTGCGCTTTCCGCAACTGCCCATCTATTTCTTTTATCGCTTCAGCGATATTTCGCGGAAAGGTCAATTTTCTTGTCGTTAACCCAGATTGTAACAATCATCCGTCACAAAAACCCTTTGCGACAATTATCCACAGATGAGCTAGCGGATTCGATTAATCGTGTCAACGATCTCCGATTCAGAATGTGGTTAGGCAAGATGAGAAAGTGCCTCAAAAAGAGAGGGGATAATGCTTTGAGTTGGGAAATCCGTTTGATTGAAACACGTTCTGAAATGATTATTTAGAAATACGGTGAATAATCCGGTTATTTGTGTACCGTTAGGTGTAGATCTTTGTCGCATTTTTTTGTAAAATTCTATTCACATTCAAAAATAATTGGAGCAACTCGATCTTTTTTCCGATAATTCAATGTTGCAGATCCAAGAATTGGATATTTTGAATTGGAAATAACTTAATTTTCACTGAAATTTTGAAGATGGAGTTTTGATTTTACCAATCCAAG
>JBAXMF010000651.1:0-1735 GCA_037134435.1 Methanomicrobiales archaeon
GGTAACGTTAAGGGGATGGGGGCCGGTGTTGCCGAGATGGAGTTTGAGGAGCGGGCCAGTGATCCGGTGCTGGTATTTATGGCCGACAAAACCGAGCCCGGGGCATGGAACTTCTTCCTGTACAAGATCTTTGCCGATCCGTTCAACACGCCCGGACTCGTAATTGACCCCTCCCTACACAAGGGATTTATCTTTGAGGTCCACGACCTCATCGAAAAACGGATGATCTTGTTTTCGTGCCCTGAAGAGCTCTATCGTCTCCTCGCGTATATCGGGGCACCGTCCCGGTATGTGATCAAGCATGTATTCAGGAGAGATGGTGAGATCGCTGCATCAACCAGCACCCAGCGCCTGGACCTGGTGGCAGGGCGGTACATCGGGAAGGATGACCCGGTCATGATCGTCCGGGCCCACAGCGGTTTTCCCGCTGTCGGGGAAGCTCTTGAACCGTTCTGCACGCCGGTACTGGTAGCCGGCTGGATGCGGGGGTCGCACAACGGGCCCATTATGCCGGTCGGTGTATGTGATGCGAACTGTACCAGGTTCGACGGCCCGCCACGCGTCACATGTCTCGGGTTCCAGCTCTGCAATGGCGAATTGATCGGCCCGGCAGACATGTTTGATGACCCGGCTTTTGACCGGGTCCGGGGCCGGTGCAGCGAGTTGACCGATATGATCCGTGCGCATGGCCCCTTCGAACCCCACCGGCTCTCTCCCGATGAGATGGAATACACGACACTTCTTGCAGCAGAGAAAGAATTAACGTCACGGTGGAAGCCAATCCCCGAATAAATTACCCATTTTTTGTTGCGTTTTTCCGCACCCGGACAGGATTATGTTCCGGCGGTCCCGGCATCGGGTCGATGTACCAGGCAAGGGGCACAATTGATGCAGGAAGGGTGACTGGTACTGTAATATAAGAAACTTTAATTACCTGTCGCCCTAAATTTAGGCAGATGGTTAACGGAATCGTACTTCCCATTAAAAAGGTATTTTCTCTTGTTGATTCGAAAATTACCGTTGAAATAAAAGATGATGGAAGACAATTACAAGGTCGTCTTGTCGCAGTGGATGAGTACCTCAATATTCATATGGAAGAGACAACCGAACTGAATGACAGCGGCCAGCGGGGAAGAAACCTCGGGACCGTCGTGATTAGGGGCAACAATATCCTTTCAATCTCACCGGTCATCTGATGAGTGAACCTATGAACAATCCGATCGAAGAGGCACTGAAGGTAATCCAGTCCAAGCCTGAAGGCGTTCTCCAGAGCGAGCTCTGGAAAATACTTGATGTCGACAGCCGCAAATGCTCGAGGATTGTAAAGAAACTTCTGGATACCGGGCTGATTGAACGGGCTGAATTCAAAAAAGAGGGGATTAAGACCTACGTCCTGACGGTATCCAAGCGTCCCCTGGACCCCGCCCAGATCCTTGCCGGTGAAGATCTGATCCCCTGCATTGGTTGTGAAGATGAATGTAACGTGATCGAGTGTAACAGGCTGATGGACTGGATGTACCAGCTTGCGATTGCCGAGGCTGAAGAAACAACCTGAGGGATTTCTACCTCCTGCCTGCAGCCAGACATTTTTTTAACCCTTTTTTTCGGTGAAGAACTATCCTTCCATTGCCACCCGGGACCACGGGACTGTTTTATCAGACGTTTAAAAAAACGTGGGGAAACAGTTTATTAGCTTTGCTGCCGACGGAAGAAGGTAGAGGGGGTCTTTGTAGTG
>JBAXMF010000652.1:0-1734 GCA_037134435.1 Methanomicrobiales archaeon
CAAATTCAGTTTTTTACAACCCTCTAGTTACCCACACAGTTTAGCGATGAGCCAAAAAATTAGGAAAAATTGAAAAAAAGAGAAGATTTTAAGTAGATTTTATGGTTATTATGTGGGTTTTACCCTTATTTCCCTTGATTTGCTTGTAATCAAAAGGAGTTATATCAAAAAACGGCAGGATATTAGCTATTCTCTTTATATTGCACTATGGGTGTTGTGTGATTAACCGATGAATGTGATAAATATTGCCACCAGTCCTTAAAAATCAAAGTATCTTCCATCACGGGGCCGATCCTGAATGCCGTAATGTCATCGCGTCGTTTCGGGAACGATTGAGATCATTAGAGGTTCAGAAGTAATTGATTTAGATGAGCATCATATTCATCATTCCCCTGAACCATACCGTTGATTGGATTGAACCGCTACACCAGGACAGAATTCTTATTCTAAAAAAAATGAAGTTGCCGGTATGAAAAAAATGAATAGTAAACCGGCCAGTCGCGTTTTAACCCAATATTTTTTTGTAGAGGTCCGCATACTCATTTACCATCCGTACATCTGAAAAATCCCTTCTTCCAACCAACAGAGCGTTTTTTCTGAACTCATTGTAATGGTCACTCATTTCATTGATTACGTGTACCATCTCATCCACTGAAAACCTCTCAAGCACCTTACCGCAGCCAGTATGGTCTACATACGATGACATTGGCACAGCCCTGCTCACAATAACCGGCCTTCCGGCAACAAGGGCCTCCATTAATGAATTCGGATACGATTTAACAAGGTCCGCCTGTACTGCAAGGACCATGGCGGCATGACACCGGGAGAGAATTTCAGAAATATTAGCCTTTTCATTGATAATTTCAACCCGGCCACTAAGCCCTGCGGCCCGGACCTTTTCGCACCACTCATGGTACAGCCTGCCTCTCCACAGGCATACCAGTCTGACACGGTGAATTTTCGTAAGTACCTCCAGCATGAGATCGAACCCTTTGCTGCCGAACTGGCTGGTTACCCATGGTGCTGACCCCATAAGAAGGACAAAGTCCTGGTCTGTGACCCGGGGGGGTGTAATAGTGATACAAGAAGAATCGGTACCAGGCCGGATGATTCTGACCTCCTTCATTCCAGTCGATCTCAGAATACCTGCCTCCCCGTCCGAACTGACTACCATAGTACAGGGGGGCCAGGTACTGGGCAGATGTGCAGGTTCAACCCCCGATGTGATCGTAAAAATCACGGGTTTAGAAAAATGCCGAAGAATTCTGAAATCCACAGGATATGGAAAAAACAGATGAACAATGTCTGCTTCACGCTCGTATTTTTTCAATTTGAACAGGTGGTGTATACCATAGAGTTTGACCGGGACGATCCGCGGTAGAGCTCGGAACGGGGAGAGGCTTATGAGATCTCCATCGAAAGAATTCCGGAGATACCCGATTTCAGTAAAGAGACCATCCGTGCCTGGAACAGGTGGTGGTGGGGAAGGACTGATAAATAATACTCTCATTTCAGATCTCCCGTTTCTTACCGGACACCCATCCAGGCAGGGGAACTCCTACCGGTGAGAGTACCAGCAATTGTTCGATTTCTTTTGTGGATAGCGTTATTTTTGACCTGGTTCGGCGTCTTTCACGCATTATGTGTGGGACCAGTGGGAAGAATGAAATAAATCCGATTGTGGAGTCAAGGGGTTTTTTGTATTGGATTAACAGGGCAACTTGTCCAGCCAGG
>JBAXMF010000653.1:0-1732 GCA_037134435.1 Methanomicrobiales archaeon
AGGAAACTTGCGGCAAGGCAGCCCTTGTACCCCGCATCACAATAGACGACAATGTTTGCATCCTGCGGCACATCGCTGAGATTTTTCGGGAGGTCCCCGACATACCTATGGTGATCACCGGTGATATGCCCGGCTTTTTCCCGGTGACTAATATCGCGGACATCGAGGAGATGCAATTCTTCGGTGGCAGACTCTATTGCAGATTGGAGGTCATACACAGACCATACCCGGTGCCTGTTGAAACGTTCACCTGCCGTATACCACCCCGGGAACCCCCCGGCGAGGTAACCTTTCAGGTTATCGTACCCGAGCCGGACAAAATGTCGTATGACCTGCTCCAGTTCAAGGTTGAAATCATCGATGAGGATTATTGGTGCCTCGTAATCAAGGAACCACCCCATGTATGAAGGCAGGCCTTCACGCCAGACAGAGAGGCTTCCTTTGATATGCCCCGACCCGAAACTTCCGGGAGCCCTGATATCCAGGAGCTGTGCCCCCGTACCTGCCAGTTTTTTCACCTGGTGGTTGCTATAAGGGATAAGGTCCGGGAGGTTTCCGATCAGCGACGGACCTTTCAGGTTGACAACTTCCATGTTCTGAAAATACGGGGGGACGTAATGGTGTTCCCATGTTTTATAATCAATAAAAGCCTGACGGTCCTTCTGGAGAAGGGGATTGGTTTTTTTCTCGTACCCTGTTGTTGTTACCGGGTGGTCAACAATATCACCCCCGCAGACCGACCCCGCTCCATGGGCCGGATACAGCAGGACCGCGTCACCAAGGGAGAGGACCTTGTTCCATATACTATCGTAAAGCATGCCGGCTGCCTCTTTTTCTCTTCCCTTGCCGAATAAATCGGTACGACCCACATCCCCGGAGAACAGCGCGTCCCCGGTAAATACAAGATAAGGATCACCGGAAACTTTCTTATCCCTGACTACAAGCGATATGCTTTCAGGAGTATGACCGGGGGTCTCGAGCACGGAGATTTCGAGGTCGCCAACCCTGAAGACCTCTCCTTCTTCAACCCTGGTCCCGTAGGAAAAGGCGGTTAGGGGACCGTGATAAATTGCAGCCCCCGAGCGTTTTGCAAGTTCACATGAACCGGTTACGTAGTCTTCGTTCCTGTGTGTCTCAAAAATACAGGTGATCTGCTGATCGTGCTCCCGTGCGATCTCAACGTATATATCACAGTCCCTGCGTGGGTCAATAACTGCTGCTGTCCTGCCGGACCCGATGTAATAAGAGTGGTGGGCGAGCCCTTTCGAAGTGACCTGTCGTAGTATCATCCCTTTGACCTCTTTTACCCTATAGGATCCGCAGGTATAATGGTTGTGGACAATACCTATCTTTCAGGTAGGGAATAACCACATTACTCCGGTACCCGGCAATTCATCACCGCCATGGCAGGCAGAAAGTTACTTATTTTAATGTGATGAAAAGTCCAAGCTATGATAAAGAACCACGTATATATTCTCCTGCTCGTTGTTATTCTTGCGATTTTTAGTGTCGTTGCAGGTTGTACGAATACAGTGGTATCGGAACGGACGTCCTTGGACGGCACCGGTGTCTTGAATCTCCCTGATATGTTCGGGTCATCATTGAAGATCACCGGCGATGACGGGCTTATTTATCTCCCGTCCCCGTTCCCGCGTGACCACTTCAAGAATGGTGACCGGGTTGCATTTTCAGGGTACACGATTTCTGACCCCTATTACCCGGTCCAGGCAGG
>JBAXMF010000654.1:0-1721 GCA_037134435.1 Methanomicrobiales archaeon
CTAAAACATGCCCATGTGAATACCGCTCCCCCAGAATTGATACAAAACGGAAAATCCAGGACCGGATCCCAAACCCTTCGCAATATGCCTCAATCAAACTTTCCCCTGCTAGTTTGGATGCACCGTAGAGGGATGTCTGGACCGGGAACGGGGCGTTCTCCGGAGTGGGAAATATCGTTGCTTCCCCGTAGACGGAACCGGTTGACGAGAATGCAATCTTTTTTACTGAATTCTTCCGCATCGCTTCGAGCACGTTAAATGTTGCAATTGTATTCTGGTGAAGATCTTTTGCCGGATGCTCCGTGCCAAAGCGGACGTCGGCATTTGCAGCAAGATGAAAAACAAAATCACAGCCGGCCATAGTGGATGATAACGTTTCCTGGTCCAGGAGATCCCCCTTGATCAAATGGAACGCCTGATGTTTTTTCGCATTCTCCAGATATTCTGGGACCCCCGTTGAAAAATTATCGTAAACGATTACCTCTTTTCCACGAGAAAGTAACCGTTCGACAAGATTACTGCCGATGAATCCCGCTCCGCCAGTAACAAATACTTTCATACTATATTACTTTGCCTTTGAACATTTTAAACCTGAATAGAAAAAATTGGTCGTGTCACAAAATCGGCTAAGATCACACCAGCTGTAACATTACCTGACCTTGCTAGAACATCAATATATCCACACCATATCGGATGAGTGATGACTATGTGTGGGTGGTATGCACCAGACCCAGAGATATCCCAAGCGGAGGGGAGGGTCACGGGAGGGGACGCGCAAAGTCCCCTCCCTGTATACTAATCATTTTCGCCATTAAACTCGTTTAAATTTAAATTACATTAGAATTTATAGATATTTTAGTTTTAACTCCTGAATTTTCACATCGCCCCATTGTATCATTGCGATACTCCGCATATCGTTGCGGATCTGTGTATCGCACAAGAATCAATCGCAAAATGGTTTCAAGTCCTCTGGTTGTCCATCGCATCCATTTGTGCTTGACTCTTTTTGAGATCTCCCCCATGAGCCGTTCTATAATATTTGAGTTCCAGGGGATATCGGTTCCATTTATCGATAACCGGGCGAAAGTAACAAGAGTATTCGAATATTCATTAATGAATTTTGCAGATTTATGACAACCCAGATCGGACAGTCGATTTGCCAAAGATTCCATTCCATCGACAACCTG
Source organism: Methanomicrobiales archaeon (assembly GCA_037134435.1). Taxonomy (GTDB): domain Archaea; phylum Halobacteriota; class Methanomicrobia; order Methanomicrobiales; family Methanospirillaceae; genus CAIKOD01. The sequence continues at coordinate 1,188 of JBAXMF010000654.1, forward strand.
GTTAATCGTCTTTCCAATTCTTTCCTTATCCGAGTTCTGGAATACAACCACGTTTTTAAGGAAGAGCAGAAGCGTTTTAAGCTCATTTGTGATTTCTTTTCGTTGGTTCAGGTCCAACCTATCATCTTCCCATAATTTGTAGCTCAACATCCTGAACCCATGAATCAGATCCATCTGGAATTGAATATTTGCATCCGAAAATGCATTTATTAACTCGCTTTCTCCATCGCTCACAATGACTGCGCTATCAGAAAGTGCCTTCTCATAATAGAGTGTTTCTGACAACTCTCTCCAGGATTTATTAACTGTAACACCAAGCAGAACCTTCCTTTCGTCTTCAATACCAATAATAACGTTTATTTCATTTTGTCGTATTCCTTTTTCTTGAGAGTGGGACTTGGTACCATCGGCCATGGCCACTGACATAAAGGCATTTTTATGGCTGATTTCTATTGATTCGCCAATCTCCATTACGCGCCGGTTTATTGTCATTCGTGATGGGACTTTCGGGATTACTATGGAGAGCTCCTCAAC
>JBAXMF010000655.1:0-1709 GCA_037134435.1 Methanomicrobiales archaeon
AAGTGGACGATATCGGAATTGTTCAGCACCTGCGAGCTCTCGTACTGCGAAGGGCTGGTGAGGATGTAACCGTCCTGGTAACCCCCACTCAGTACCTCCTGCCCGATACCAAGCGGTGGGACCGATCCAAGGTCGCCGTTTGATACGACCCACGTCATATCAGACGAACCGACCAGTGACTGGTCAGAAGATCCCATGAAGGCAACATCGACCGTCGCAGCCTGGGCCGGGGCTGCTGCCTGGTGACAGGCCTTGCAGAGCCTCCAGGCGGGGAACACTTCCCTTGACTTTTTCACCCCGGCCTGTTTCGCGATATAGCCGACCCTCTTACAACCGAGGGATGGCCGTCTCCCCGGTGACCTGCATAACCGAGTGGTTTGAAATCATGGGCCCTGATATGCATAATCCCAAATTCTCATTTTTCGTAAGCCCGCGGTTTAATCCGGCCTTTACCATGGGTCGAGAACGGTTGTTCAGGGTGGGGTTAGGGGTATTTGGGGGGCTTATGCGGAGGAGACACTCCGCCCTCGCTTACATGATCCGGCACCTGAAACCTGATTCCGTCTTAAAAAGTTCCGAGAAAATCCATAAGGAAAGTCCGGATTGACGCCTAAAATGACGCCTAATCCTATAAAAATCTCGGTAGTTATTTTCTTCTTATGCATAGGAACAGAAAGTTTCCTCGGATGCCCGAAATCTGGGCAGAATGGAGTTAAAAAGTCCCGGGGTGAAGTGATGTGCAGAGGCCCTGGTGAAGCGGTGACGGGTTGGTTGAATCCAGGTTTTCGTTGCATTTCTAAAGTAAGGAACCTGACAGGCCCCATCAATAAAGTCCGGTATTGTATTGATAGAGGGCTTGAATATGCATTATATTGCCGGGAAAAGAAAGACGTCAATGATTCGCGGAGCATTTTGATGAGATCCGGGGGATCTATTATTGTTAAAGGAGTAACCTGAATTACAACCGCCCCGTTTTCAGCAACCCAATGCAGTTTGTCTCCCTTCCTGATATCGAACGGGTTTTCGATATGTGCCTGGAATAGTCGTTCTTAACAAATTACGGTTCGAAGTGGCAAGATGGAGCACGGATTCATCATACCATGAATAGGTCGCTATTTTTTATAGCCTATTTAAGAAAGGAGAGGATTTAATGGTATTTTGCCGGTTGGGGTTTTGAGAGGGAGGCAATGCATTATGGTGACCCGTGTGGGAGCGAAAATGACTCTGTTCCTTTTGCATTTTTACCGGGCTACCGGTGAAAGAACTTTTCGGGATAGATCGGACGGTTTATCCCCACTCCTGTAGGGAACTCACTCCTTTGCCCGGGCCGATTCGTAAAAAAGTAAGAATTGGAAATCGCGGGAACTACTGTTTAGCCTTGAGGGGCCTGGCATACGTTACCGGACACCAGTAGTCGGAATTTTGTGATTCTAAATCGGACCCTGGATCATCAGCATGTGCATCATGCGATGCAATAGCATCTGGTGTGGACCGATCATCGGTTTTAAGATCATAATCAATCTTATCAGGAAGTGATCCGGTTTGTTCGACATTCTGTGCATCAAGGATATCCATAATTTTTTTGATATCCTTTGGGTTACCACAGAGAATAACGTCGTCGCGCTTCATGCACACACCGACTTTTCTCATGTGCTTCTCTCCAGTTTTTGCTGAAGATTTTGGGAATGATTCGTTGTCTGTCATCCAGT
>JBAXMF010000656.1:0-1708 GCA_037134435.1 Methanomicrobiales archaeon
TGACCTCCTGGCGGTTGTACCCGATGTCCTGGAGTTCATCTCCGGCATAGGCGGGAAGACCCGTCCGGTGCATGAGGAGGTCGCGAATGGTAACGTGGTCACTTACCCATGGGTCGGAAAGCTGGAACCCGGGGTCCAAGGTGACAACCCGGTCATCCCACGAGAGTTCACCCCTGCCGACCATAGACGCGATCGATGCCGACGTGAAGGTCTTCGAGATGGATGCAAGCTGGAACCGTGTGTCAGGACCGACCGGCTCCATAGTCGTAATGTTTTTAACCCCAAAATTGTGGAGGTAGATGACGGAGTCGTTTTTTATCACCGCTACCGCCATCCCCGGGACCTTGCTTTTACCAAAGATCTCCCTGGTATACGCATCGAATTGCGGGATTAGACCGGCAACGTCTTTTTCTGACATGCTGCCTGACGGGGTGTTCACAGTCCGGGCTGCAGGCGGCTGGATATTCGGGGACATCGCACAGCCTGCGAAAAGGATCATGCAGAACAGACCTGCAATGATAAGGATCGGTGTGTACTTTTGGGAAATGGTACTTCAGTCTCCTGTTGTTGGATCATTGGATCGTATAGTGGCATTTTTGTATTGCGATAATGAAAACTGTCCGCTCTATGAAGGCCGCACTCAACAGGCCCGGCTATAACACTCCGCCATGCCTGCCTGCGGGTGCCAGGTTTCCGTTGTATGCAGGAACCCCGTTCGCCACTCCTCACCCGCCCGGGAGACCCAGAGACACGGTCGGGATCTAGGAGTCGGCCTGCTCCGGTGACGGTCCGCGTCGAGCCCAGGCCCGCATACCATCATCAGGTTCAGCCAGGATATCGGATCACAAAAAAAAGGAGGTTTCACGGAAACCGGACAATTGCCCAGTTCTCTGTCAGCTTGTTCTGCTGGGGCACCGGCTGGGAGAAGAATGTTATAAAATCGCCAAATTCCGACCAGTATTTCTCACTGTTGTAATCCTGTGAGGAGGTCCTTTTATCTAACAGTGTCTGGTTGAACCTGGCGATCAGGTCAAATGAACGGAACACAAAGGGATACCCTTCACCGCCCATGATGACTGGTTTGTCCGTCACCACCTCGAAATGGAGGTGCGGGATATCTGACTGGCCGCTGTTGCCCAGGAGGGCGATTACCTGGCCTTCTTTCACCATGTCGCCCTTCTTTACCCGGATTGATCCCGGGATCGTATGTACATAGCAGGCATACTTGTTATCGCCGATATCGATAACCACATTGTTCCCGGGGCCCGTCGCAAAACTGAAGGGTGGTACGTTATAGATCCCATTATCAGGCAAATCGTCGCGGATATCGACGACCGTCCCGTTAGCAACTGCTAACAACTCCTTGCCGTACCCCAGGTAGTTTTTGGTGAGGTTCACGCCCCCCTCGGCAACCTGCCCGGTGACCGGGTCAATGTAGAACCAGTCCTGTGCATACCGCTGATCAACCGTTGTCAATCCATTCATCGTTACCGGCATCAGGAAATGATGGGTTGTAGGTCCGGTGGTCTCCATGGCCACCCATCCCGCACCTCGCATCGGTGAACCGATGACCACCGGCTTTAAGTCTTTTCTCACGGTCACCTCGCCGCCGGTGACACTCAACGGTGGAAGCCCGCTGGCAGTCCGGTTCAACGTGAGCCGGTGGATGAGTTTGTCCGGCACGGCATCAGGGCTGACCACAAACCAG
>JBAXMF010000657.1:0-1705 GCA_037134435.1 Methanomicrobiales archaeon
GCTGAAGTTGCAGGACGAAGTGGAACTTTTAAAGACTTCCATCAAGCGCCTGTTAATTGATATACGCGAACGCATGAACGACATGGAGAACCCGTTCAATGCGGGGATGGGGGGAGGAGGCACAAATGACACAAGCCAGTTCACCAACGCCCTGAAGGGTGCGGCAGGTGCGGTGGAGTCAGCAGCTGGTGCACTGAAAGCTTCGCAGGAGATCCGTGACGATGCACAGGCCCAACACGATGCCCAGATGCATCATGAGAGCCAGGAAGCTACAGCGGTGCAGGCACCCCCCAGTCAACCAGTTATCGCACCCAACCCACCAGTTATTTCTCCTCCCGTTCAGGATACAGGGAGCATCATTCGCATCCCCCTGAACACAGGAAATTCTGATGAAAGCATGCTGGCCGCGATCCGTGCACAGTTTGCAGGGTTGCCCGGCCAGGCGATGCCTGTTAATAAAGATAGTGAGACCACAGGAAAAGTCCGGCTGCAGAAAGTGTTCCGGCTCTTTGAATGGACCAGCAAGACCGTGAAGAAATACGGGCATGACCGTGTAGACCTGATGCTTGGGTCATACCGTGCGATGGGATATATATCAGATGAATCCGCGAAGCTCGTCCGGGATATTACCCGCATGATGCCGACAACACTTGGCGAGATGCATGATATCAGTGCAGACGAATTTGTTTCAGAACTCTACGAGTTGAACCACATCTTAAACCCGCAGGATGCTACCCTTGACCGGGATATGATAGAAGTCCTGATGGAAAAGCGTGGTAGTTCCGGGAAGGGCCAGGGTGTTGCCCGGGAAGACCATTCAAGGGAAGAACAGTCGGATGCAGATTTCATTCGTTCCAAAGACAGGATTTGATGAATGTCAAGTGAGACAATCGTCACCGCACTCTTTTTGATCGCTGCCGTGGTGGCCGCAGGTGTCCTGATCAATGCGGTTTTTCCGATCATCTCGAGGACGACCGAGACGTTTGGTTCTGTGGCACATTCGACGGATAACCAGATCCGTACGGATATTAAGATTGTAAATTATTTTGCTAATACCAGTGGATCTGATCCCCAATCCCAAATCTGGCTTAAAAACATCGGGACTTCGAGGATCCCAGAGAGTGATCTTGTAAACTCTGATATTTTCTTTGGAGGGGTAGGAAATTTCGGCACGGTATCGGGTGCTATTCACGATCCAACAGGATGGTGGAACCCGGGTGATACACTTCACATTACTATAAGAGAAACCCAAGTTCCAATTGGGAGATGGCCTGCAACAGGCGGTGTTGCATATTTCGCAATTGTATTACCGAATGGTGTAAAGAGATCTATTGAATTTGAAGCTGATTAGCGTGTAAAGAAGGAAGATTCAATGGCATTTGCATCAATCATCGCCTCGGCAATTGGGATACTACTTCTGATTATTACAGCCTATGTCCTCGTCGGAGGTGTCCTTACTACGACGCAGATCGCAATGAATGCACAATCTGATATGACGGCCGTTCACATGCAAATGCTAGGGACTTCCTTCGCTATTAGTTCCGCGACAAACAGTTCAAATGACATTAAACTAACCTTGGTAAATTCGGGAAGTGAACAGATTGATATTAACGACATCAATGTTTTCCTTCAAAGATCTCAACCGACTCCTGTGCTGGCCCCTGTTCTTATTCCAAAGGGGTCAGGTCCTGGTAGTTGGTCAGTC
>JBAXMF010000658.1:0-1705 GCA_037134435.1 Methanomicrobiales archaeon
ATTAGGAGATCCGCCACATCCCCTTCGGCACCACCATCTCGAACCTAGCTCCTTTGCCAGGTTCCCCTGTTTCACGTATAGTGATGCCGGTGATATCAAGGATCTCCCGTGCAAGGAAAAGACCAAGGCCGGTGTTCTTACCAAAACCTTTCTTAAAAATTTTCTCCTTATCCTCAGCAGGAATTCCCTCGCCATCGTCTTCGCAAATAATGAGATGAACATCACCAGATTCCTCAACAGAGTACCTTATGGTCGTAATCTTCCCGCCGTACCGCACCGCGTTATCCATCAGGTTATAGAATACCTTGACAATTAGTGGATCGGCGAGCACTTCCCAACCGGCAGGGAGATCGTTCTTCACCGTGACCTGACCGAGCGGTGCTTCCTTTGCCGCAGTCTCAACGAGTGAGCGGATGTCCTGCCAGGCAGGAGAATTGACACCGATTTGTTCATATTCTTTAGTGAACTGGATCATGGTGGAGATCCTGTTACTTGCCTTTGTAATCCGGGTGAAATAGTCCCCGAGTGTTGGATCGGGAACTTTTTTGTGTAATAACTCAAGAAAACCATTCACTGACATCAGCTGGTTATTGACATCATGGCGGGTGATGCTTGAGAGCAGGTTGAGCTTCTTATTTGCTTCATGCAGCGCTTCTTCCGATCGTATACGGTCGGTGATGTCCCGGACAATTGAGAGGGAAACATTCCTTCCCTTAAACGGGAAAATATGGGTGCTTACCTCAACAGGGTATTCACTCCCATCTTTTCGTGCATGTATGGACTTAAAAGTGATACGCCCCCCCTTGTGCATTTGGGTCATCGTGAATGGCAGAAGACCTTCGAGAATATTCCTCGGTACGATATCCCATGGAGACATTGCCTGGAACTCTTCCCGGGTATATCCTAATGATTTTACAGCGATATCATTGACGAGGATGTACTTTCCAGGACCTTCCTGTGTCATCTCATGCAGGAATATCGCATCATTTGCATTGTTGAAGACCTCGCGGAAGAGTTCCTCGTTCTCCTGGAGCGCCCCCTCTGCACGCTTGCGCTCGGTGATATCAGTCCCGGTTCCCATATAATAGAGACGACCCTGTGCCTCAAATCTGACACCCGTGAGGAAGAACGGTATCGTATGCCCATCTTTCGCCAGCAGGGAACTTTCAACCGAACTTTGACCCGTTTCCATCACGGTTTTCGTAGCTCTCATAACTGCATCCCTGGCCTCTGGCGGATGCCAGTCCATAGCAGAACGGTTTTTCATCTCTTCAGCCGTGTAGCCCAGAATGGTCTCATGCTGCTTATTCCAGCGTACCAGTTTATGTTCGGGATATGTATAGAGATAGAAGATCCCGGGAAGGCTGTCTAATAGTGATTTTGAAAATTGTTGCTCTTCCCGGAGCAAGTTCTCTGCCTGTTTCTGCTCGGTCACATCCTGCAGCAGGACCAGACGACCCTCCGGTTCTCCTGAATGGGTAAGAATTTGTTCAACAGAACCTGTGTAAAACCGGGTATCGCCGTCCTGACCACGAGTGAGATCGGAATGGATCGTCCCTTCCGATCGGCATAGCACGAGAAAATCCGGCCAGTCAGGAGCAATCCCGTTTACCGGTTTGCCAACAGCTGCTGCGGAAATGGTGGAAAATAGGTATCCACTCCAAAAAGGAGGGGAATATATATAACTGAGAACCATAATATTATA
>JBAXMF010000659.1:0-1701 GCA_037134435.1 Methanomicrobiales archaeon
TTTTCCACCTCGTGATTATCCTCAATTTCCGACACACCCGGGAGCGTAAACCAGAACGTCGTACCTTTCCCTGCTCCTTCCGATTCCACCCTGATTTTTCCTCCGTGGATTTCGATGATCCGTTTCACCAGTGCGAGGCCTACGCCAGTACCCGGCACACTGACTTCAAGACGCTCAAACAGCGAGAAGAGCCGCCCCTGGTATTCCGGTGCAATCCCGATACCGTTGTCCCTGACGAAAAAGACCGGTTTTTTCCCATCATAACGGGTACCGATTTCTATACGTGGGGCAGGCTGATCACCCATGAACTTCACACCGTTCTCGATCAGGTTGATCATCACTTCACGGAGCCTTTTTTTGTCGCCGTACACTTCCGGCAAATCTTTTGCAATGGTCAGGGTAACATTCCTTTCATGGATAGGCCCCGCAAGAAGCTCCGCTGCTTCATCAGATAGTTCCCTCATGGAGACCGGCTCTGGCGGACCCACGATCCTGCCAATCCGTGAAAGTTCTAAGAGCGAGTCGAGGAGTTCCTGCATTTTTCCAGTCGCATTCGCGATCCTTGCAAGGTCCTGGCGCATGCGTACCATGTCTCCCGCCTGGGCATCACGCTCAACAAAACCAAGGAAACCCCTGATGGTGATGAGCGGGGTCTTTAAGTCGTGCGATGCGGTGTATGCAAACCGTTCAAGCTCGGCATTCTTCTGCTCCAGGTCAGCAAACAGCCGCTCGCGTTCACGCTCAGCCCGTTTCTGTTCAGTAATGTTCAGGGTGTAGATCCTCGCAACCTGTAAAGCCCGGTTTAACGAGATATTTTCTGCAAACGTCTCATTACCCAGGGAAACTTCACGGTACACGTGGGGTTCATCAGTCTCCCGGAGTAATCGCAGGATTTCACCCTTATCCCCGGGTATGAACAATGCGGGGTCATCGGGGAGCCCAAGCGAATGAAGCGTAGTCCGGGTAACGGCATTCGTAAAGGAGATCTCGCCCTCTGCATTCATCTCGATGACCGGGTTCGGATTCAATTCCGGGAAACTTGCGAGCCAGCGGATACGGTCATGGGCTTTCTTCTGCTCAGTGATATCCATTCCCTGTGCAATCGTCGCAATAATCTTCCCGTCGCGGTCAAGAACATTTGCAGAGTTCCAGAGTACTGAATGCGTGTTTCCATCAGCATGAAGGATCGGGATCTCAACCGTTTCCCATCGTTCTCCTTCAAGTGTCTTTTTAATAAGCGCTAAGGAAGTTGACCTTGTCCCTGCAGGGAACAGGATAGCAAGGTTTTCCCCCAGCACTTCCTTCTGCGAACGTCCTACGAGGTGCTCGAACGCATGGTTGAACCGCGTGATCCGGAATTCCGGGTCCCATGTAATAATTGGAGCGTTTGCATAGTTGAAGAGATTATTGAGATATTCATTTGTCTCCCGTAACGCTTCTTCTGTCCGCTTTCGATCGGTGATATCCCTGTTTGAAACCCGTCTGCCAACACAGGTATGATGATCAGAACAGATAGTACGGCAGATATGACTGATCCAACGTATTGCTCCTTCATTGGTAACGATCCGGAACTCGATCTCAACGGGATCATCCGCTTCTTCATTTTGTGTATGAAGTGACACATGTGAATCCCAGATAGCGCGGTCATCAGGATGGACAATCCGGTCAATCAAGTCCCGATCCGCAATGAAATCTTCCGGA
>JBAXMF010000660.1:0-1698 GCA_037134435.1 Methanomicrobiales archaeon
AGTGAACCTGTGGAAACCTCTGTTTTAATGAATGGGAGTTTGGTCGCAACACTTAACCGATCGTCTTACAAATATCATCAATATCGGAGTTTAATTATCAATGCCTGGGGAAAGCGAAGCAAGGACACGGAGAGAACGGATCGATCCTATGCTTCGGGCAGCGGGCTGGAAGATAGTCCCCTATAATCCCGCAACCCCGGAAACTCAATACGAACGATGTGCAGTCACCGAATATCCGACAGACAACGGTCCTTCGGATTATGCCCTCTGGGTTGATGGCAAAATCCTTGCTCTTGTAGAGGCGAAAAAAGTCGGGTCAGACCCGCAGGAAGTACTCTCCCAGGACGAGCGTTACTCACGGGGACTTTCCAGCAATCCCTTCAATTTTTCCGGGTTTCATGTCCCGTTCATTTACTCCTCGAACGGTGTGACCACCTGGCACCGAGACTTGAGGGACCGGCTCAACCGCTCATATAAAATCGCCACATTTCATACTCCTGATGCACTAACTGAACGCCTGAAACGGGATATAGGTGCTGCCTGCACAACCTTGGCTGCGAGGCCAAACAATAATCCCCGGCTCCGTCCCTACCAGCTCGAGGCGAACCAGGCCATTGAATCGGCAATTGGCAACCACCACCGGCAGATGCTTGTTGCCATGGCTACCGGAACCGGAAAAACGTTCACGATGGTGAACGAGATTTACCGGCTGATGAAGTGCGGGGTGGCAAAACGGATCCTGTTCCTGGTCGACCGCAGGGCCCTTGCTGCCCAGGCGGTGAAGGCATTTGCATCCTACGAGGCCGAACCGGGGATGAAGTTCGACCGCATATATGAGGTTTACAGCCAGCGTTTTTTCAGGGAAGACATAGAGGGGGATGACTCGTTCGACCCGAAAGTCCTGCCGGCAGAATATCTGATAAAACCTCATCCCGGCCATGCATTTGTGTATGTCTGCACGATCCAGCGGATGATGATCAACCTCTTTGGCCGGAATATATTCTTCGGAGAGGGGTCGGAGGAGATCGAAGAGGATGCAGACCCCATTGATATTCCTATCCATGCGTTTGACCTGATCATCGCAGATGAGTGTCACCGGGGTTACACCTCAAAGGAACAGTCAGTATGGCGTGCGACGCTCGAACATTTTGATGCCCTGAAAATAGGCCTTACGGCAACTCCCGCCTCGCATACCACGGCGTTCTTCAGGCAGATTGTCTATCGCTATGAATATGAACGGGCGGTCAGAGAGGGATTTTTAGTTGATTATGATGCGGTGAATATCGATTCTGATGTCAGGATGAACGGGATATTTCTCCATACTGGTGAACAGGTCGACAATGTGGACCCGGAGACCGGGCAGAGATCCCTGGACATGCTCGAGGATGAACGCCGTTTTGAGACTACCGAGGTCGAGAGAAAAGTCACTTCCCCCGATTCGAACCGGAAGATCCTTCTTGAGATCAAGAAGTATGCCGACCAGCACGAGGCGATGTATGGAAGGTTCCCAAAGACCCTGATTTTTGCAGCGAACGATCTGCCGCATACGTCCCATGCAGACCAGCTGGCCGATCTCGCGAAGGAGATTTTCGGAAGGGGTGACGGCTTTGTCAGGAAGATCACGGGTAAAGTTGACAGGCCGTTGCAACGGATCCGGGAGTTCAGGAACCGGCCGGAGCCGGGGATCGCGGTAACGGT
>JBAXMF010000661.1:0-1696 GCA_037134435.1 Methanomicrobiales archaeon
TATCATGGTTTTTTTGTGTGGCACGGGTCCAGTTACCATAAAATCTGGAAAAACGGTAATGAGGAGAACCTGGTATTCCATTGCCCGACAAATTCCCCATCGTAATCTGCCAGCAGTATCAAAATCGAAAGCAATTTTTTGCCCTGTTTACACTGTGTGTTCAGATGCTAGCAAAAGATAATCTGTGAAATAGCAATACCGACCACAAATTTACAAGGAGGCACCCTGCCTAAAAATTGGAAAATTGCACCTCATTTGAGGTGAATGTTCCCGGTACCTGGGAGATTGGTCGCAGGCCGTCCTATATATTGTTACTCGTGTTGTTCCCGATGCAAATGTACACTTCGGTGGGATCATTAGACACTACGAAGTGGGAGGGGAGTTACTCGCGGTGGGCCCGATGCGAATGTACACTTTACCTTGTGACGAGGGGGTTGGTGTTGGTGATGGAGCAGATCCAATGATGGGACCCGGTGCATCAATTGCCCGCGATTCAACCCTGAAGTCTATTGTCCCGGGAGGTAACCGGATCTTCTCGATCCTGAAGATGTCATCTATCCGGGCTTCTGCAGGAGTCAGCTCTTTTTCTCCCACCATGATCCATTGCTTTCCTCCATCATTTGAGATGTAGTATCGTTCTGTGACGTTCATCGCACCCGTATAATGTCGGTGAATTGGCCATTCAATGTACGGCACGCCACTCGCATCTGACCCGGATGAACTCTCCCCGGATGTGACGTTCAATTCACTACTGTTGACACCCGTCGTTACAACTCCCGGTACCCCTGTGATAAAAGTTTTTGGGAAAAGCAATGTTGAGACCCCGTTATCAAAAATAATCGTTGAATCTGGTCCGAAAATATTGATATTCCCATCTGCCAATACACGTAACTTGTATTTGGCAGTCCAGACCTGACCTAGTTTAATGGTTCCTGCATCAAAGTAGATTGAACGCTGGTGCTGATTCCAATAATCGGTATCATTTCTTACGTAGGCGGGAATAATATCCGTACCAGTCCCACTAACGGAATGGATCCATGTTGATGAGGTACTGTCGGGGACATACTCGAGGACTTGATAGGTGTCATTTACCGTTATGGGGTGAGTATTCACTTCTATTCTCCCGAAATCCAGATCCGCCTGCGTATTCACTCCAGCTTCGGTTCTGAGTTCTCCGGCAATTGCTGTATACACATCCGCGATGTTTGTCCCCGTTGCATCATAATACGTGCCTCCTGTCCCCTCAGCAAGAAGCCGTAAAGCTTTTTTCCCATTCGTAGATATGCTAGTTGCGAAGCCTATTGAATATATTTTTATTCCGTTATTTTTAGCATACGCTGACAGATTTTGATTGGCTGAAGTCAGTGCTGGATATGAATGCCAATAGGTTGATAATTCTCCGAAATCGCCCGGATCCCAATCAGTTCGACCCCTGGCACTATCACGAGCAAGGGGATCACCGTAGGAGTTGTAATCTCCATCAGATAATACAACTATTGCTTTCACGGTATTGGACCGTGTGTCTGAAATAATCAAATTAATAGACCGATAAATAGCATCTCTCATGGGAGTGCCTCCACTCGGTACGATTAAACTAATATTGGTATCCACTGTTGATCTATCAAATGTCAGGGGAAGATCAACAATTGCATAATCAGCATATATCCTGGGATTGGCGGGATAATTCAAATTCACA
>JBAXMF010000662.1:0-1694 GCA_037134435.1 Methanomicrobiales archaeon
CATGGATTCTGATTTTCCGGAACGGTAACCCCGTAACATTATTCGGGGTCTGGCTCCTGCCCGGAATCTTCTGCGAAGAGCCGGTCGACACCAAGCAGCACATTGACCCATTTGAGCTCATCACTGCACTGGACAAGGATGAGGACCAGGAGCGTGATCGGAACTGCAAAGACCATTCCGGCTATCCCGACCACCCAGCCCCAGAATATCACGGACAGTATCACGAGAATGGCAGGAATCTCGAATTTTAGCGAGGCGAAGTATGAAAAGACCGGATTTTCGATGACAAGGTTCAGGAAGCAGACTAAGACGATCACCGCGACTGCACCCAAGATACCGAACTGAAGCCAGGCGAAAATGATTGCAGGAATTGCCGCGATAATCAGCCCGATGTAGGGAATATAACTTAACACAAACGTCAGGATGCCCCAGAGTACAGCTGCGTGGACACCCATTACCCAGAGTACCCCGCCAAAGAGGACACCATGAACGAGGTTGGTCTCGGTCCTCACAACGAGGAACTCGATCGTATACCTGCTCATTGCAGAGAGCTGCGTTAGTTTATCAGGCGTGTCCCGGAACATTTTCTCAACGCGCTTTACGATATGGGGAGCCTCGAGCAGCATGAAAAAGGTGGTCACGCCGATGAAGAACAGGTAGAGAAACAGGTCACCGATACTCATCAGCGACGAGATGACCGTGCCAACGATAGACTGCAGGTCAGGCGAGGTCTTCAAAAATACGCCTGTTTCAATGCCATACGAGTTGAGCAGCCCCGTGATCTCAACGATTCTCTGGTTGAGCTCGGCCTGGTAGAGCGGGAGGTCTTTTACAAAAACACCAAACGATAGGACCGTCATGGCGACGAGCACCCCGATAAGGAGAAGTGCAATAATCGTTACGAGGGTGACCGAGACAATGTCCTTCATCCCTTTCCTTTTCAGGAACTGCATGGCCGGGTATGCAATCAATGTGAGAATCAGCGAGACAACCACAATGGTGACGATGTATGCGGTCATCTTCAGGGCGATAACGAGGAAAAAGAAGACGGCTATGAGGATCAGTGTACGGAAAATATTCGATTCCGCCGGCAGGAAAGTCATTGAATGTATTCTGTTGTCCCCGGACAAAAAAGTGTTGATATTTTTGACTTGTGAAGATTTGCCCCGATAGGGGTATTGTAATTAGTCAGAGGGGTTATCCAATAAATTCATCCCAAAGTCAGGTAAAATTTCAACGGTGATGTTGGAAAATTTAAGAGTTCTTATGGATGAGCAGTCAAAGGACACGGAGAAAATGGAGGCTGGGTCCCCATGGCATCGCAGAACCAGAAATGCCACCTCCGTGGAATCAAACAGGCGCCCCGCCCTTTTCCACGTGATATCAGGGGGGTTAATATCTCCCGGGAGTTGGTCCACTTGTCTCAGGGTATTGTGCTGAACACACGCAATTACGCAGCAAGGCCATTTTTTCTCCTTCTGTCATCACACCTGCAGAATTTTCTTCCCTGCCAGACTTCTTCGTTGAGTTATGGTTTCGGCCCGGCATTCGATCGGGGAAATACGTTCTGAACTGTACATGCTGGGTACACATTAATGGGGGGTAAATTACCCGGACCTCGTGCAGTGATTTTCGGACGGGGTCTAACGAATATGCGGGAGGGGGAGATACCCATCTAAAAACCTATATGTTGC
>JBAXMF010000663.1:0-1692 GCA_037134435.1 Methanomicrobiales archaeon
CGGTCGGGTAAAAAAAGGCGATACGCTCTTCATGTACACCATGCAGGAAATCGTAAATCGTGAGGTCATACCATCTGCGATCACCAGCATTTACGAAGCCATATCTGATTCTTATGAGGATGAATCTCCTCTCTTTGTCACTCCGAAGGCCCTTGGCAATGAAGTATTCCCGCTCCGGATTAAATTGAAGCCCGTCAAGGTGTTTACCGAGCCGTTGCCGTTCAAACCGTTGGTGCCGGAGATGTCGTTTATCAAGAACAAGGTGATGTGGTCAGGGTCTCTTAGGACCGCGATGCGTGAGATACCGGAAGAGGACTATCAGCGGATTGTAAAGGAAGGGAAATAGGCCAAGTATCAATTTTTTCCCCACATCAACCCACAATTGATAAATTGAAAGGAATAGTTAAAAATTTTTTCAATTATGGATTGACTAATGGAAATTATCCTGATCCCGAGTACCAGTTCGGCTGTAAAAGGTTGATATTTCCCAAAAAGTGCTCAATTTTCGGATTCTCTTTAAGACCTACAAAATTGCCAACAGATTTTGATATAGAATATAACGGAATATTGATAAATCAAATATACGAATTAAAAAAAACTATTATATTATTTTCAGCCTTTGCAATTTTAGAATGATTAAGGAAGCGAATTTTTCACCTGGCATATTTTCCAAATTAATATTCTTTATAGTAGATAAAATTCCCGGAATTTGGATGTCATCAAATTTCCCCACCAAAATATATTCTTTTTTGGAATAAATCGCTGTTGTTAATGCAGCATCTTTCTCTAATGATGGATACGCTTTTTTTATATAATTTTTAGAAGCGAAGATAACGACGCAACCAACATCCTTTGAAAACACTTCTGGGAGATACACTGCCAGATTTTTTCCCCACATCTCCACTTCTTCATTATCGTCATAAAAAACACTAACCCCATTCTTTACCAATGTCTCAAAAACTATCTTTACATAGTCCCGCTCTTCGCCCGCAAAAGAGAGTCCTACATGATATTTTTTCCCCGGGTGATTTTCAAAGGATATATTTGCGTTTTCAATTTCGGTTGGCTTGCCCAAAATGACTGATACTGTTCCAAACAGGGTGTTTTCAAGGTTGTCCTTGTGGTTCGGAGTCGCGGCCGCATAGATTGTGTAGGTTCCTGCTTCAATGTTCAGATATGCAGTCAGCCACTTGTACTGCCAAGTATTGTCCTCAAGGACATCAACTGATGTGAAGCTATTGGAAAGGCCGTCGATGACTGTTGTGTTTGGATCCGTCAGAGAACCACCTTCGGGAGGCAAGTTGGGTCCACTAATAAACAGATAGACATCCGAGGTCTCTGAGTTAGTACCTGCAAGTCGAACTTTTTCCCCGAAGTCATAACTCCCGTTACCCACTGCGACGATAGTAACGGCACCCTTATGGACGTTCACATCGACATCATCGGATTTGAATCTCCCTGCTGCATCCCGCCTCTCTACACGGATCGTGTACATCTGATCTTTGGTATTCCTGGTTGTCTGAAACCCTACCGTTCGGGTACCAGAGTTGCTAAGAGTGATCTGTGCATAATAGACAGTACCGTTGACGTTAACACCCCCAGAATACTGTGCTACATCCTGCTGGACCATACGTCCGCCACCACCCATGAATGCGTAACTACCAATAGTGAAAGGTCCTGATACTGGATCCC
>JBAXMF010000664.1:0-1691 GCA_037134435.1 Methanomicrobiales archaeon
GCAGATATTTGACGATAATCTCTTTCACCACCCGAATGTGAGTTCCCGATATATCCTGGCGTCAGATTTAATATCAGGGTATTGGAGAAAAATTGAAAGATACGCTTGTATCAGGAAGAGGTATCGTAGAATTTTATATACTTCTACGGTAGACAGGGAATATGGCGTAGGAACTTCGAGCCTCGCCAGATTTAATCAGAATGGCAGTTCAGAATTTATCGGCGTGGGGCCTGTAAACCCCAGCCTATAACCATTTAGACAGAAAAAGGGATTAGGCGCTTTGTTGGATGGATCTGGCCACCGATCGTTTCACCAGGTGGCCGGGTCCTAACTATTGCACACGGTTCTATTTTTATGACGTTTTTTTCAATCAGAGCCCGTGCATTTTAGATTTGACACAGGCTATCTCATGTCCCGAACTTCTTCTTCACTGCCGCTTCAACCAGTTCAATCCACAATTCATCCATTTCAATAGGTCCCCAATTAAACCCACCTTGACGGAGCAGGTTCCGCACCCCCATTCCAAATCCATGATGATGCTCGATCCACCAATTCTTTCCGTTTTGCCTTATTATTTTTTCAACATCGATCAAGGTTGTGACAGGGATATTATCTATGAGATATTGGACCGCTTTTTCTTTTTCATCAGGCGGAACGGGGAATAGCATAATGACCATGGATGGTTCATCCGATAATAATACTCTGTTTTATCAGTCCTTCAGGCATTCAAATAATGTTGGCCGGAATACCTGGTGTGGAATAATCCGCCAGAATGGAGCAGAACAAAAGCCGCACCAAATTTCCCAATCCATACTTCGCTT
This sequence comes from Methanomicrobiales archaeon, assembly GCA_037134435.1. Classification (GTDB taxonomy): domain Archaea; phylum Halobacteriota; class Methanomicrobia; order Methanomicrobiales; family Methanospirillaceae; genus CAIKOD01. The sequence goes on from JBAXMF010000664.1 coordinate 822, forward strand.
TTAAAAGGCGTTTCCAGCGCTTTTTCCCTCAAATGATTACCTTAACGTATCTCGAGAGCTAGGTCATAGTGATGGAAACCTATCACGATGCAATGGATATCATGGAAGAATCTTGGGACTCAATCTGCCAAGAGTGTAGAAATGTCTTGAGTTCAGAGTTACATTATCAGGCGATTATGTATGGCTGTTTCCGCAATACAGGAAAAGTTCCAATTAAACAAATTGGAATGAATGTCAAAATTCGTATTTTTAATCCGATTACATCCCTATTTCGGGAATTGGACAATCAAAAACATAAGGATTATCAAGGGGGTTATGAGCCTATTCCGGATATCGTTTTATTTTCCCCCGCCATTGAAGGAGATTTCCGACGAAGAAACCGGGAAAATACACTTAAACATATGATCATGGCGATCGAGGTAAAGGCATCAGAAAGAGAGAATGGACGACTGATGCCGGGAGAGATCATCAGAGATTTAAAGAAATTGAAAGCATTTCAGAACGAAGCATCGCGAAGACGATCGTATTTCGTTCCCACTATGATTATTGTGGATACTGCAAAAGAAGATGATGAACGCATGCGCCCAAATTCTTTGGAAGAAGTGGCAATTTCTGCGAAAAAACAAAACATTGGTTTATTCTATTTGAATCAGGATGATCATAAGGAATGGATTTGGGATACGACCAAGTTGAAGCAATAACCACGAATTCATTCTAGATATGGAATAACAGAAAACACTATACCCGGGCCCAAGTAGATACTCAACAACCATGATCCCAACCGTTAATGTTCATCGACCAATCACAATAATCAGTTGCCCTGTTTGTAACGGAATTGTAACCCCAAATACAATTCCTCAAGAAATGTTT
>JBAXMF010000665.1:0-1690 GCA_037134435.1 Methanomicrobiales archaeon
GTTGCCGGATACATTTTGCGTTCCCCGCTATTGGTTCCGGGTCTGGTTTTGGGTCGATGAACTTTCGGTTCCTCCAGCTTAGCGGGGATTGGTACGACTAATGAACCCCTGGTCCCGTGAACTCTTTCGCTAAGGACTTGGTGGCTAGTGGCCGGTTCAATATTGGGAAGGACTTGCGGTGGACGTTTTTCGCGAAGATGTTTCATGTGGTGGGGTAGAGGTGGGGTCCTTTTTTTTGTTTTTTTTGTCGAATGATTTTGGGAAAGTACCGTTTGTGACAATTGAGGAGCAAGATTTACCCTGATGCCGGTGGATGCCAGGGCCCGGTTGAAAAAAAAAGCATAGTTTCCATAGTATAGCCTACCTTATTGAATAGCTCAGTAAGCAGAGGGTGTGTGGATGAGCGGGGAAACCCCCCCCCTCAGTCACTCTTCCCGGCCACCCGCCACGCTCCCTTCGGCACCGTCATCTCAAACCGGGCACCTATCCCGGGTTCGCCAGTCTCTTTGATCGTGATGCCGGTGATATCGAGGATCTCCCGGGAAAGAAAGAGTCCGAGCCCGGTGTTTTTCCCGAATCCACGTTGGAAGATTTTTTCCTTCTCCAGGGTAAGGATACCTTCGCCATCATCCTCGCACACGATCAGACGATCATCGCCGGATTCTTGGGCAGAGAACCGGATCGTAGTGATCTTCCCGCCATATCGCACCGCATTATCCATCAGGTTGTAAAAGACCTTGATAATCAGCGGGTCGGCGAATACTTCTGTGCCGGCAGGGAGGTCGTTAACAAGTCGGACCGGCCCCAGTGCAACATCCATTGCTGCGGAATCTGCCAGTGCGCGGGTATCCTGCCAGGCAGGGGCATAAACACCGATGCTCTCATAGGTCTTGGTGAACTGGATCATCGTGGCGATCCGATTGGCAGCGGTCTCAATCGTCTGGAAATACGCATCGAGTGATGTATCATGCTCCTCACTTTCCAGCATATCCATGTAGCCCATCAGCACCGTCAGCTGGTTATTGATATCGTGCCGCGTGATACTTGAAAGCAGGTTGAGTTTCTTATTTGCTTGGAGGAGTGCTTCTTCCACTTCCCGGCGAACCGTAACTTCGCTTAATAACTGTGCATTCAGGGCCAGGAGCTCCCGTTCACGCTGTTCCATATCGGTCCGGGCTGCATCCAGGGCCCCGACCATGTGGTTGAATGCCTCCGAGAAATCGCCCATGAAATCGATACGCTGGGAAAAATCCCCGGCCGCGATCTGCTGTGCCTGCCAGGTCAGGTGCCTCAGGTTTGATTGCAGGGATTTGAGCCCCCCTGCCGAGATCCCTTTGGCCAGAAGCTGTGAATCGAGGTCTCCGTTACTCAGAGAGAGGGTGAAATTCTGGACCCTTCTGATAGCGACTACGATTTCATCCAGTCGTTGTCGTGCTCCTGGGTCCCGGGGCAACTGGGATGCATCGAATGTACCGGTCTCCAGCACCTGGTCAATAACGTCCAGCACTAGTTCCGCATCGCTTCTGGGCATCACCCCGTCACTTCCCGTATCATTATTACCATCACTCATGAGAAAAACCGGTTATTCCTGCTCCGTTTCATTCCATCACGTCGATGGTGAACCGGCACGTCCTGTCTCCCGTGCACCAGCAGTCAATCTCTTTAACCCGGTATTTTTTGCCCGTGAAAC
>JBAXMF010000666.1:0-1687 GCA_037134435.1 Methanomicrobiales archaeon
CGGTAGTATGGAAAAATAGTGGGTATCATATTATTTTCCGTTGACCCGGACCAGGCCGTTCCGGACAGATGCATTACCAACAACCGAACCATTGCTTCCATCATATTTCATGATTGTCAGGGTGACATTGTAGACCCCGGGGAACTGGTAAATATGGGCTGTATTTGGGCCCGTTGCGTTCATCCCGTCACCAAAATCATAATTCAGGAACGTTGGAGATCCGGTTGACTGATCGGTGAAGGAAACTTTCAGGGGAGCTGTTCCGGTTACGGGTGATGCGTTGAATTTCGCTACAAGGGGAACCCCCGGTACCTTGTTCACCGTGATGACGCCCGGTTTTGTTGCGGTGCTGCCGATAACAGAATTTGTCGTGGTGTCATATTTCATAATTGACTGGCTAATCGTGTAGACGCCGGGGAACCGGTAGGTATGGGTAGGATTCGGCCCGGTCACATTCGTTCCGTCCCCGAAATTGTAGACCAGCGTGGTTGGGTTTCCGGTGGACTTATCGGTGCATTTAACGGTCAGCGGGGCGGTACCGTTCACAGGCCCGACCGTGAAATCAGCATGGAGGCCTGCCGGGATTTGCATATGGACCACCCAGAAGTCTGCGATGCCATGGTTCCCGGTAACATCCCCACCATTTGCGTACGAGTATCCTGTCAACGAAAACATACCTTTCCCTGACAGGTCCGGCTTGATGCACTGGCCCTGGTCGAGGCCCGGCCCCCCCAGGGATTTCTGCCAGAGGGCCGATCCGTCCTTATCAAATTCCATCACCCAGTAATCCCCGTCCCCATGGTTACCCGTGACATCCCCGTCTTTTGAATACGATACCCCGAACGCGACATAGTTCCCGTCAGGGGTACGTTCAAGGTCGTATGCGTTATCATAATCTGATCCGCCGAAACATTTCTGGTTGATGATACTCCCGTTCGTGGAGATCTTTACCCACCAGTAGTCGAACGATCCGTGATTCCCGTGGACATCCCCGTCGTTGGAGTTGGTGAATCCCATTACTGCATACTCTCCTTCCGGGGTGACAACAATCTCCCTGCCTTCATCGTAGAGGCTCCCGCCAAGACATTTCTGCCAGAGCAGTGTACCGGCATCATCGAGCCTGAACAACCAGGCATCGTATGAACCATGGTTCCCGGAAATATCCCCGTTATTGGAATTCGTATACCCGATGGCGATGTACCCGCCACCCGGGACTGGCAGGATGTTGTCACCAAAATCATCGCCTGTCCCGCCGAGTAATTTCTCCCATGTAATCGTGCCGTTCATATCGGATTTTACGACCAGCACATCATAGCCCCCATGGTAATCAGGGATTGCGGGATCAGAGTATGCCTGGCCAATCATGATCATTCCGCCATCCGGGGTCTCTTTTCCGTCATTGACAAAGCTCGAACTTCTCCCGGGGTAGCACCGTTTCCAGAGTATCTTACCGTAAGTATCGATCTGGATATTAAAGATCGCATAGGGCTTGGTGTTATCGGAAAAATCCCCGTTGTGAGACCAGGTGTATCCCGATAACAGGTACGTGCCGTCGCTCAGCCGTTCGACGCAGGTTACGGCATCATCCATCGAACCACCGATGGTTTTTTGCCATTCCTTCCCTCCGGCGGCATTAAGTTTTACCACCCATATATCCATCATGCCGTGTGAATATGTGATATCCCCG
>JBAXMF010000667.1:0-1684 GCA_037134435.1 Methanomicrobiales archaeon
TGGCGTTTGCGGAACCCTGATCGGGATAAGGAGCAAAGGAAGGCCTATTATTGGCGGAACCGGGACAAAATCGCTGTACACAGCAGGATTAGGTATTGGACTGGAAAGGAGGCAAATGCGGGCGATTTAAACGAACAGGAGCGGGGGTAAAGGGTTAGGGAGGGTGGAATCTTACACCCCCTATTTTGGATTGGCCTGGTAACCGTTGCATAAACGTGTTGTTTTTCCTGGCTTTTGGCAAAAAGTGGTAAATAAAGGGCTATTTTCCGGTTTTTAATCGTTGCACTATTCTTTTGAAATTTTCCGCCTGATCCCCGGGTTACCATACGAGCGATGCTGAAAGGGATGATCACGCGGATAAAAAGAGTTGAAGTGGGTCCTTATCTCTTCCAGATTTCGGTTTCCATCGTACTCATCGCGATGTACTTGACCTCCATGGCGGAAAACACTATGACGACATAATCCGGATTGTCGACAGATTTGAAGAATTTTTCGTACATGGGGTTCCAGTACTTCTTTTTTGTCGCCAGGTCTTCATGGACTTCGCCTTTTGCCATGATCTCAACATACGGATCGCTAAATTCCTTCCCCGACCAGATAGACAGGGCAGAAGCCTGGTTCTTCTTCAGTTGTGCAACCTTATCCGTTTGTTTCCCGGTTGCCCCGACAAGGGTCATGTCCGGGAACCCGGCGAGCACCATGAACCGGACGGCTGGTTTTCCATCGGCGATCGTTGCGACGGCCGCCGGGTGCGGTCCACCGATGACCTCCATAATTTTGTCTTTTAAGACCATGCTGAATCTCTCATCATGATCACATTAATAGGTATGGTCAGTTTCAGGCCTGGACCGGGTCGGGTGTTACACCTCCCTGCCGGACCAGGGCGGGTGGTTTTGCAAACAATGCGGGACCCGGGACGCTGACATCCCCTCCAATCGCAGGTAATAGTTGCGATATTACTGTGGATATCTGCTAATTCAATAAGATCATGGGTTTTTCTAAATTCCACACCCATTCTGATCAATACTGATTTGAGCATCTTCTCAACCGCCTGTTGGGCATGAAACATGGCGGTTTCCTCCCGGACATCATGTCTTAGTGACAATACGCGGGAAAGCTGCGATATCACTTTCAGCAAGGCGGAGGAGCAATATCGCATAGTCAGCAGACTTCATAGATTACTTTCCCCTCACGTAATGCCCAGTAAATGGTGCTCCCGGGTATGTGAGACCAATCCTCGAGCTCATCCTCAGCACATACCAAAATATCGACTCCTAATTCAACTCCTCCGATTGCGTTCCGGATTTTCATCGCTTCCTTCCCTTTATGGAAGATTGTATCCTCAACAACCAGAAGGTCCAGGTCAGAATCATCGTCTGCCTCTCCGCGGGCATATGAACCAAAGAGGATGATTTTTCGAGGCTTTGCTACGTCAATGACCTTTTGTTTAATCTCCTGCAATGTGGTATGAGAAAGCATCAGGTATATTCTGGTATTGCATCGGTATTCTATGCAGATGATATTTTCTTATACTGAACATGGGGATTAAAACAATATTTCTTTCCCTGCTTAATCACGGTCCAGGGAGCTACTCAGAGTGCCTGGGCAGGTCTTGGTTGGCGACGAATGGGCGGGAGCGGGTGGTACGGTTGGTATCAAACAAGTCTTCCGGAATTATACCTGG
>JBAXMF010000668.1:0-1683 GCA_037134435.1 Methanomicrobiales archaeon
CTTGTCATAGGATTCGAGGGCTTCGGCATGCCGGCCAAGTTTGTCAAGTTCACAACCCCGGCTGTAATAATCCACTGCTGTAGCCTTATCGACCTTCCCGGGACTTATATCGGCGACGGCCATATCATTCCGGCCAATTTTGGCAGGTGCAATATCACGGTCTTTTGAAGGCAGTTGACGGGAGAACTGATAACCACATTTCCTGCAAACTGTTGCACTGGGAGTATGGACTGTGCTGCATTCAGGACAGACCTTTTTTGTCTCAATACCCGGTTGCAGGGATTCCCCGAAGTCCATTTTTAAGAAAACGGCAAGATCTTTTTGCAGATCGGCAACAGACTGATAACGGCTCAAGGGATCTTTTTCCATGCACCGGAGAATCATGAGCTCAATCGTTTTTGCGTCGGGGTTGATGTCCCCTGGGGGTACCGGGTCTCGTGTGGCAATTTTTTCGATTGTCTCGATAATGTTGTCGCCAGTAAAGGGAAGCGAACCGGTGACCAGTTCGTACAGGATCACGCCCACCTGCCAGATATCGGTACGCTGATCTTTAGGCTTGTTGGTCACCTGTTCAGGTGCCGCGTAACAGGGGGTAAAGCACTCCCTGGAAGCGGTTGAATCAGAAACAATAACCTTTGAAAGCCCCCAGTCAGAGATCTTCGGGACACCATTTTTTAAAAGAATGTTCTGCGGCTTCAGGTTGCAATGGATCACCTGCAGTGCATGCGCATATTTGAGCCCTTCACAGACATTGGACATAATCAATGCCGCCTTTGATTGATCAAGGGGTTTTTTAATGTTATCCAGGGAACTATCGCAAAATTCCTCCTCAAAATACGGAAACGGCATGATATTGAAATCGTACAACTTTACGATATTGGGTTGTGAGAGTTTTGTCCAGTTCACAATCTCGGCAATGAATGATCTACCCATCGATTCATCGAGATATAATGGTAATTTTACCGCGACATAGACGCCGTCCTTTCGTTTTGCCTTAAAGACCCGGGCAAATCCCCCCTTACCAATAAATTCTGCTTCGGTATACCGATCAGCCATTTCTGGGGGAATGGTGCGCATAGTAAGGTTAACCGCTGTTTTGGATGCAGGTGGAGGGGCAGGAGCTGGTGCTGGGGACGAATCGGGGTTGATTCGCAGGTTTGCACCGCATTGCTTACAGAATTTCATATCACCGGTGACGTTAGCACCACATTGCCCACAAAAAAATACCATACGTATTGGTTCATACCGGACCTGATAAGGATTGGGGTTGAGAGGACAACCATCCAATTTCCGAGAACGACCAGGGGCCATCAATCGGGAATGCGTAGTATCCTCCAGACGTGGAGAATTATAACCGATATCTGGCTTAACCTTTTTTTCGCCATTCACCCCTCAGCTATTCGCGGGTACAATGAAATGTAATGTATCACCCCGGTTGCCCAGTTCGTCGGTTCTGGTTTGGGGATGTCGTTGGACAATAAGTGGATTTTTCACCAAACCCAAAAAAATTATGAGATCCGATGATAATGCCGAAGGAAAACATAGGTTATTGGATCCCAATCCGGCCAGGGTGGTTCATCTTCCCCGGCATTTTCCGGACCAGGTGCAGGTTTTTAGATGGCCACATTCACAGGGTAGTAAACCCAAAACCGATCTTGTGGGTTACCAGGTCTGCCTCACTGA
>JBAXMF010000669.1:0-1683 GCA_037134435.1 Methanomicrobiales archaeon
GGGAAGGGAGACTGAAACGTAAGGTCCGGCAAAGAGGAGTAATAAGGCAGATGGCCCGGAGGTAAGCACCCGTTTGCAGGCTGGTTACCCTATGGCCGGGACCCAAATTTTAACCTGCCGGTGCATAGTGATATTACTATGCAGGCCGCAATTTCCATCTTCATCAGAAAAGATCTAATGGATCAGCTGAACTCCTTATAGCGACGTCCAAAGGAAACCTATACAATGGTATTGAACGCCTGGTCATCCCTGCAGTCGATGATGAGCCATTGTTTGAACGCCGCCTCATGATACTTCGCATCAGTAGGATAGCGGTCAAGAGATGCGGGTGTAAGCAGAAAGACGCCCACATTGGAGGTCAATAGCTCTGTGAATCATTTTCCTCAACATGAAACGGCCGGAAGCGGATTACCCGAAAAGATATCAAAAGCAGGGAACTGATCCTGGCGGCCATATTTTCATATTGGCATCCCTCACGTCCACTCACAACCGTTGTAACGCAGATAATCCTGGAAACAGGGGCCATACAATGCAACAGTGGAACCATGTAACATGCGAATTGTTACCCGGACCAGATCATCCGGGCCGTTTACTATTCTGATTACCCGGGTGAAAAGACTGGGGATGATTAACCGGGATACACAAAATTGCTCCACGGGAACAAGTACTTTATCAATTATGAAACAATAGCATTTCCATAAACGGACAGACTGTGAAATTGGAATCGGTACTGATTGTCGAGGATGACTTTATCGTTGCAAAAGTCATTGAGAAAAACCTGGTCGAACTTGGTTATGCCGTTGCAGGACTGGTGGCAACGGGCGAGGAGGCCATAGCGAAGGCGGGGAGTGAGAGACCGGACCTTGTGCTGATGGACATTCAGCTGCAGGGGGAGATGGATGGTATTGCAGCGTCTGAAAAGATCCATACGGCCTTTCACATCCCCGTAATATTTCTCACCGCGCTCTCTGACCCGCAGACTTTTGACCGGGCCCTTGTTACCGCACCCTACGGTTATATTATCAAACCGTTCAACCAGAATACCCTGTCCGCCACGATTCTGGTGGCCCTGAACAAGAAGCGGGCTGACGAATCTCTACGGGAGTCAAACCGGAAGCTCACCCTCCTCTCATCCATCACCCGGCACGACATTACCAACCAGCTCACGGTGCAGATGGGCTACCTCGAAATACTCGGAGATACACAGCTCGATCCCTCACAGAATGAGTATTTCGGGAAGGTCTCCGCCGCTGCAAATCGGATCTCCGCCATGGTCCGGTTCGCCAGGGAATACGAGGAGATCGGTGTCCATGTCCCTGTCTGGCAGGACTGCCGAAACCTCGTAGACGCTGCGGCATAGGAAGCCCAGCCCGGCAGGTTCATGGTGAAGAACGATCTCCCTCCCGGAATTGAAGTGTTCGCCGACCCGCTGGTTGTCAAGGTCTTTTACAACCTGTTGGACAATGCAGCCCTGTACGGCGGGAAGATCACGTTCATCCGGTTCTTTGTGGATGATGAAGGTGACGATCATGTCATTGTGTGCGAGGACGATGGCGATGGGATCATTGCCCAGGAGAAGGAGAAGATCTTCGAGCGTGGATTCGGGAAGAACACCGGGCTTGGCTTAGCACTTTCTCGTGAGATCCTGTCAATTACCGGAATCACTATCATAGAAAATGGTGT
>JBAXMF010000670.1:0-1661 GCA_037134435.1 Methanomicrobiales archaeon
TATACAGCTCGACCGCCAGAGCCCGAAGAATAAACTGGTTTAGATCTGCCTCTTTCACCTTGATTGCCGATAGGCATGATCTCGGGATGGTTATCGTCTCTTCCATAGGTCAACTTATCAGGTATTACCATCAGCATGGATAAATAGTATCTCCCCGCGGTTTCTTCTGATGGATGACTACCGCAAATATTCCCTGATATCCCCCTGCCTAACCACCCCTTGTGTTCAGAAACAACTTTTTTTTTTTCAAATTGTGCACCGGGATCCAGACAAATTCCTCCCGATATATTTTTGCTTAATCCCATGCGATACTACCACTACAAAGGTGGCAGCCCCGTGGTCTCAAAAACACTTCTCAATAAAACGGTCTGTGTCGTAGGTCTTGGTTATGAAGGCCTCCCCCTTGCCGAATCATTTTCCAGGTACCTGAGGACGATCGGGTACCGGCGAAACCAGAAGGTTGTTGATGAACTGAATGCAACCCCGGGTAACAGGATCGAAGCAACAACCGACCCGTCAATGATTAGGTATTGCGGATTTTGTCATTATCTGAGTCCCGACACCGGTCACCTAGGCGAAAGACCCAGACCTGAAACCGGTGGAATCTGCATCGAAGATCGTCGGGCAGAACTTAAAGAATGGCGCCATTGTGGTCCTGGAGTCCACGTTCTATCCCGGGGTAACAGAAGAGATCGTGGGGCCAATCCTTGAGCGCGAATCCGGCATGAAATGCGGAAAGGACTTTTTCATCGGCTATTCGCCGGAGCGCACCAATCCCGGCGACGAGGAGCACACTCTCCCCAATATTTACAAGATTGTGTCCGGCATGGATAAGAAGTCAACCGATGACCTCTGCGAGCTCTACGCTCTCGTTACCAATGTATATCGCGCCCCGGATATCAAAACCGCCGAGGCTGCCAAGGTTATCGAAAATATCCCGCGTGACCTCAACATTGCTCTGATGAACGAGCTCTCCCGGGATCTTTGCCCGGCTCGGTATCAGCACGGATGAAGTCCTGAAAGCTGCCGGCACCAAGTGGAACTTTCACCAGTACCGCCCCGGGCTTGTGGGCGGTCTACTCGCATCCCGGTCGATCCCTATTACCTCGTAAAGATTCGCGAAAGATGTGGTTCAAGGTTACAATTTGTCATGTTTGTCCCGGTGGTCTGATTTCCAGACAATTACCGTTCATCCCCATGATACGATGAGGTCGTTACCAGAGACCTAACGTCGAAACTAGCCGTTAAAAACGGTATCATTTAGATTATATTTTAGGGAATGTGGGCGCATTTCCTATTTTATCCCCGCCAATCCAAGAATTTTTTGGTATTCACGTTCACTGATACGGAAGCCTGAAGCAATCAGTATGTCAAGTTCTTTTCCAAAGTCGACCATCCCATCATGTGCAGCCAGAAGGAGAATACCTATGGTCCCAGTTACCGGGATACCAAGAGATAATGCAGCATTTCTTCCGTCCTTGTCATCAATGACGAGCAATGTATTCCGTTCCAGGGCCAGAATTATTGCCTCGGCTTCCCCCCGATCAAGATTTAGACAGAGCGCATCGACAGCGGTCCGGTTCTCAACTGCTACAACCTGTATCCATCAGTACTCTTAAATCAAACGTCTTCTCCCCCATTCTTCTCGTCATTTCTGTGAA
>JBAXMF010000671.1:0-1661 GCA_037134435.1 Methanomicrobiales archaeon
AATATTCAATGGTATCGTGAATTAACCGGACCGACCGGACACCCTTTTCCAGGGTGTCGATGATGCTGTCCTGCCCGGCCAATTGATTTTTTGTCAGTTCCAGGTAGCTGCTCAGGACAAAGAGCTGGCTAGTTAAGTCTTTTCGTGTCAGCTGCGAGAGGACATTGAGTTTCTGGTTCACCCGCACGAGGGCTTCTTCAGCGAGTTTGCGCTCGTTGAGCAGTTTTATTTTATCCCGTGCCAGGCTAATCTGCTTTGCTGCAGATCCGAGAAAATCAATCTCTTCCAGCGTCCACTGTCTTTGTTCAAAAATTTGATTCAACGTAAATACATGGTATCCATGTTCATCAAAGGCAAAGGGGTACCAGATTAAACTTTTAATTTTCATCTGTTCGTGCAGAATTTTCCCCGATCCATCCCCGATAAAATGCTTGTTCACTGCATTGGAATGACTTTCGAGATATTTTCTGGTTTTCTTTATTTCCGAAAAAGGGCTTCTGAACATATCCAGGGGATATTCTCCTTTTGTTGGTGCAATATCCGGATGATCCAGCCTTAACCATTCACACAAACCGGTAATGTGATTCTTCTCAAATGATACATCGTAAATTAATGCCCGGTCCACTTGCAGGGTTTTGCCAATAATACGGTTTGTTCTCTCTAAAATATCTTCAGAAATATCGTTGGAAATGATACATTCAGATATTTCGTTTAATGCGGTGGTGAATAATAGCTGTTGATCACGGATGGATTCCGCCCGTTTGCGGTCGGTGACATCCAGCATACTGATGATGAGGTTACGCTTTCCATGGGTGTCTACGACATCCATCATGTACTTTTCACAGAGGCGTTTTTGCCCGTCAGCCCGGATAATGTAAAAATTATAGTGGTGTTCGTACGGTTCACCGGTAAGTACCTTTGAGAAATTTGACACCACAAATTCGATGGATTCGGGTGCGATAAACCCTATGAAAGATTCCACGGCGTACACCTGGTCTCGCGAATATCCACCCAGCGTCAGCATTTTGTCGTTAACCCATAGGATCTTTGCGTGTTCATCGATGATGCATATCGCATTGTGTGAATATTCCGAAATGGCCCGGAAACGATCTTCGCTCTCCTGCAGGGCATCTTCTGCCCTCTTGCGGTTGGTAACGTCACGGACAACACAGATCAACCCGCCATTGTCCAGGGCTGTTAATGAGAGTTCCTGCGGGAATGTACTGCCATCTTTTTTCATACCGCGTGCCCTGCCATGGTAGTGTCCCTTTTGAATGAGTTCAGGCATGATTTTCTGCTCAAATCTTACTAACTCGTCGTTATCATAGAGAACACGCCATGACGCTCCGATGAGTTCACTGGCAGTATCATATCCATAGATTCTGACATGGGCTTTGTTAACATAGATGTACTTCTGGTCCCCGTTGAGGACGGCCATGCCATCCATCGCCGCTTCCATCGCATCAGTCTGCTGACGGAGGAGTCCCTCTGCCTGCCTGCGTTTTGTACTATCCCGGAGGATAACAAGGCGCCCTCCTTCTCCGGCTGCCATTGTTCCAATTTCCTGGATCGTCAGATCAAAAAACCTGGCATCTGCGCCACTTCCGATGAGAACCGTTCTTTTCGTATCCGCAATTCCGGTGAGACCCCGCAGAAGGTCC
>JBAXMF010000672.1:0-1660 GCA_037134435.1 Methanomicrobiales archaeon
ACAACCGCCCGCAGTTGGCCTGACCCGAACTTGCACAACCGTTGGCCAGGTGTTGGTCCTCGCTATTTCCCCATCAACTCCCCAGTGCCGCAACGTTTGGTCACCGTGGGTGCCGGACTGTGGGGACCCGACGGGGGCAAAACCGTTGCCGGTACCAGCCAAAACCCGAAGTGCCCCGAAAAGGGGGTCGGCAAAGAGCGGTCTGGCACGAAGATACCGGCTGCCGTTTGCGATGACGGGGCTGGGGCGGGGGCTTCACCGATAGTTATACTGCGTAGATTTTGAATTAACCAACTTCCCGATTATTCTATGCTATTAAATCTGGTAACCCAATCTGCAAACTTATTTTGTCATATAATCGATTATAAAAACAAGTAGCACAAAGCAGTGAATTAGAAAAGGAGTTATTTGGAATGGCGAAACCAATTGAACTGGGATTGACTCTTGACGGAGAAGATGCGGTTCGTTTTCAGAAATATATTGATAATCCCACCTATTCAGAAGAAGGTCGCAGGTTGATTCGGGAAGCATCTGAATTAGCAGAAAATATGCGGCTCTAAATGAGCATATTAATTCAGGATCTCGAATTTAAGGTATTGGATGCTAGTCATCTCCGCCAATTAACTTCTTTTAGGTGCAAGAACGCCGAATTAAAAGATTTTTTAACGCAGGATGCCCTAAAAAATCAACTGGATCGAATATCTGTTACTCGATTAGTCTTTTACCATGGCCGTCTTGTAGGGTATTTTACCCTTGTTACTGATGTCATTAAACGAGGTGAGATTGCCGATAGTGATGGTGCGGAAGATTTTCGATATGCAACATATTCAGCGTTAAAAATTGCTCGTTTCGCAACCGACATAGAATTTGAACGGCAAGGTATTGGTCGGAATATGTTATTAAAAATTTTTGCAATATGGATACGTTTATCGAAATATATCGGGTGCCGGATAATTACCGTCGATTCGAAACCGGAAGCAGTCGGGTTCTATAAGAAATTTGATTTCCATGAGGCAATCATCGATAAAAAAAAGATCAAGGATAACGGAACTATTCCACTGTATATCGATATCCATAAAGAGCTTGAAAGGACTGAAAGAAATACGCCGTTAACAAACGGGTAATCGAAGCAATTTACTGAGGCCTACGTCCTAATAAACATCGCTCGCTTCCTGTTCCTACCATTCACACCGCCAACACCAACCATGAAAAAAACAGCCGGTTCACCATTCTACCAACTCATGGCTATCAATCCCCTGCCAGGGTAATATCATGGACATCCATTGAATGAGAACACTGGGTCTGTACAATTTCACACGGCCCCAATCCCGATAAATATCCCTTCTGCACTCCTATATTGGGTAATTACTCTGTATTTCTTCTGCACTACTAATTTATCCTTTCATCCTGTTTTATGACCCTCGCTATTTCCCCATCAATCCCACAGTGCCGCAACGTTTGGTACCCGTGGTGCCGGTCTGTGGGACCCGACGGGGGCAAAACCGCTGCAGGTACCGGCAAAAACCCGAAGTGCGCCGAAAAAGGGGGCCGGCAAAGAGTGGTCTGACACGGGGATACCGGCTGACGTTTGCGATGACGGGGCTGGGGTGGGATGATCTTAGTCGATGTTGTAACACGACACCAAAATTCAGAGTGATTG
>JBAXMF010000673.1:0-1656 GCA_037134435.1 Methanomicrobiales archaeon
TCCCAGTTAAACGGGGTATGGATGCGTTGGGCTTCTGACTGTGCCGAATTGAAATAGTACCGGGCCCGCTCAAATCGTGTGGCCCCCTCCTTCTCTGCCTCAGGGAAGTATGCCAGGCCGGGATCGTTTGGGTCCGTGTCACTCCCGCCGGACATAATAATCAGTTTCCGGGCAAAAACGTCCCGGAGGTTGCTTTGGGGAAGCGGCGAATCTTTCAGGCCGAAGGGGTACCTGAGCGTATATATGGGCAACAGGTATACTCCTGAGTTCGCTGCTATCGCACGGCTGTACCTGGCTTCGGGTAGGAGTGTGACCATCCGGTGGACGAACTGGGCACCTGCACTGTGCCCGAAGAGAAGATAGGTGTCCTGTTTTGCACCGCTCTTTTCACGTATATCATCAAAGAGGTGCTCAACCGCCATGTACGTCCAGTTTGCCCTCGGCCTCCAGTTCGTGGAGTCGTAGGTATTCCCCAGGTTATACCATGAGTCAGTGGGATAATACTCAAGGGAAAATTCAGGGACGACCAGGAGGCTGGAATATTGTTCGGCGTTGGGAATCCAGGTTTCCATTGGTGACTGCCCGTCACGACCAGCACCAGGAATTACGATTAATACCGGTCCCGACAGGTCCCATGCAGAAGGACGGTCGGTATAGATGGTTATCGGACGGTCTGTATTCCCGAGCGGGTCGTTGAACACAAACTGCCCCCACCCCTGTGGAATTCCGGTTGTAACGGTCCTTTTTGCAGGAACTGATGGCTTTTCACCGGGAGTTGGTGCGGAGCAACCACATACCAAAAGCGTGATGAGCAGTACTGCGCAAAGGAGCACAGGTATCCCGGCTTTCATAGTGTCAATGATGTAAAACCATCCCAAAAATAGCTTTTCGTTTCTCCTACGGAGTCACGGTCTGTGATCAGTGATAAATATAGGGCAGCATTACGGTCTCCTGGTATTTCCCGCTCTTTTTAATCATGCGATGAACCCGGGCTCAGGGTGAGAATGCCTGCCATTCATACTAATACGTCAATTTTCCGGGTAGATAGCGTCAAAAAAATAGAAAAAAAGCAGGAAATGATTGTTGAAATGCTCTGATACTACCTTAAAGGTCTCGGAGTACTCCGAAATTTATCCATGTACCCGGGGCTTTGCCCGGCAACTCAAGTGACCCTGCGGGGATAGGACTATTTCGTTCAAAATGGAATCAGACAGGATCTTTTCAACTGAACTTTGCCCAATAAATATAGTACCGGGGTGAGGCAGGGTGGGGTGAGACCCCCACCTGTTTCTGCAGTCCTGTTAACTTTTTCTTCGATATACCTTGATTTTCCCAGTAAATGTTTGAACGAACCCCAGTATAGGAGTTTTGTAACGGGCATTTTCAGGGTACCGGTGTGAACTCACTGTTCATGTGTGTTTCTGCGAAAGCCCGGGAAAATACGGATTCTTACCGTGGAGAAAGGAGATAGGGATAATTTATTATTGCTGGTACATCAGGCACCCGGCGATAATATCATGCAGGCCCTGTTTCTGCCGGGTGAATGCGATTATGATGAACCCGATAAAGAAGGTGAGGATAGAGAGCACTTTTGCGAAAAAGCGGAGGGTTGCGCGTGAAAATGTGATCCGTTGACCATGAAGATCAGTTACCGCG
>JBAXMF010000674.1:0-1655 GCA_037134435.1 Methanomicrobiales archaeon
CACGGGCGGATGCTGCCAAACACCAGGGCGATTACCAGAAGATCGTTATCGGTGTAAATAACTGTCTCGACTCCGTTATCGGTCCACTCAATGTGGCAGCTGACTACGTGGACAAGATCAGCAAGGGTGCAATCCCGGCAAAGATCTCCGACAAATACAACGGAGACTTCAACGTTATCAAGAACAACTTAAACAACTGTATCGACAACATCAATGCGCTTGTCGTTGATGCAAATATGCTTGAGAAGGCCGCCGTCGAAGGGAAACTCGATACACGGGCGGATGCTGCCAAACACCAGGGCGATTACCAGAAGATCGTTATCGGTGTGAATAACTGTCTCGACTCCGTTATCGGCCCCTTGAATGTTGCTGCCGAGTACGTTGACCGGATCAGCAAGGGCGAGATACCGGCGAAGATCACCGACAAGTACAACGGCGACTTCAACGAGATCAAGAAT
Organism: Methanomicrobiales archaeon; assembly: GCA_037134435.1. Lineage (GTDB taxonomy): Archaea > Halobacteriota > Methanomicrobia > Methanomicrobiales > Methanospirillaceae > CAIKOD01. The sequence goes on from JBAXMF010000674.1 coordinate 459, forward strand.
AACTTAAATGCCTGCATAGATGCCATCAACGGGCTCGTTGCTGATGCCAACATGCTAGCAAAGGCTGCCGTCGAAGGGAAACTTGACACACGGGCGGATGCGACGAAACACCTGGGTGATTACCGGAAGATTGTGCAGGGCGTAGACGATTGCCTCGATGCCGTCATCGGACCCCTGAACGTAGCGGCTGAATACGTAGACCGTATCAGCAAGGGCGAGATACCGGCGAAGATCACCGACAAGTACAACGGCGACTTCAACGAGATCAAGAACAACTTAAACAATTGTATCGATAACATCAATGCGCTCGTTGTTGACGCGAAAATGCTTGGGAAGGCTGCCGTCGAAGGGAAACTCGACACACGGGCAGATGCAACCAAGCACCAGGGCGATTACAAAAAGATCGTCGAAGGCGTGAATGGGACGCTCGACGCCGTTATTGGTCCGCTGAATGTGGCTGCTGAATACGTTGACCGCATCAGCAAGGGGGAGATACCGGCGAAGATCACCGACAAGTACAACGGGGACTTCAATGAGATCAAGAACACCCTGAACGCCTGTATCGACGCCATCAACGGTCTCGTCGCTGACGCAAACATGCTTGCGAAGGCCGCAGTTGAAGGGAAACTCGACACACGGGCAGATGCGACGAAACACCAGGGTGATTATAAAAAGATTGTCGAAGGAGTGAATGCCACCCTCGACTCTGTTATCGGCCCCTTGAATGTTGCTGCCGATTATGTGGATAAGATCAGCAGGGGTGCAATCCCGGCCAAGATCACTGACCCGTACAACGGTGACTTCAACGTCATCAAAAACAACTTAAACAATTGTATCGACAACATCAATGCGCTCGTAGTTGATGCTGTCATGCTCGAAAAAGCTGCTGTCGAAGGAAAGCTCGCAACACGGGCGGATGCGACAAAACACCAGGGCGACTACAAGAAGATCGTCGTTGGTGTGAATAACTGCCTCGACTCGGTTATCGGACCGCTCAACGTGGCAGCTGACTACGTTGACAAGATCAGCAGGGGTGCAATCCCGGCAAAAATCACTGATCCGTACAACGGTGACTTCAACGTCATCAAAAACAACTTAAACAATTGTATCGACAACATCAATGCGCTCGTAGTTGATGCTGTCATGCTCGAAAAAGCTGCTGTCGAAGGAAAGCTCGCAACACGGGCGGATGCGACA
>JBAXMF010000675.1:0-1651 GCA_037134435.1 Methanomicrobiales archaeon
TATCTGCACCGTATTTTCCTGCAATAATGGCCTTTTTCACTTCTTCCTGTGGATTGCACGTTACCGAGGAAGTCCCGAGATTGACGTTGACCTTAGTCCGGAGACCTTCACCAATACCTACCGATACCTCCCCTCTCGTCATTATCACGACGCTCCCCCGGGCAACCCGGCCCATGAGTACATCCGGCGGCACGTGCTCTGCCATTGCCACGTCCTTCACCTGGCGGGTCAGGACTCCTCCCGCCGCCAGTTCGACCTGGGTCTGAACCATATCAGAATGGTTGGTGTGACATTGGTTTTGGTCTTTTCCCATCCCTTCATAACGAATTGAAAAATTGGTTCCACCCCTCGCACAGGATTCGGAATATTCTTTTTGTCACCTACCTTTTTCTGACTAAATAAAAAATATCCCGGATTGTCAATAGTTCTACCCGTATCGGTAGTATTACCGTAATAACATCTTTGAACTGCAACCCCTTCGTAATGCAAATACAGTCTCCTTATGAAGTATTTTATGGAATAGTGTTCCGCGGGGGAATGCTACCTACCCGGGCTTTCATGCTCTCAAGAGTCATCTTTACGCGTAGATGATCACACTCGACGGGAGTAGGGCACCCTGATTTTCAAATGAAAACGGCCATGATGCCGTAAGGTCACAAGCATACAGGATTAAAATGTCAAGAGGGGAGATTTTCGTATTAAATGCATTTGTCATGTTCATTGTTTATGCCCGACCGCAGAGCGGACATAGGCAGTAAGCGATAATATTTCACATTTTTCATTTGGCTAATATGATGCAGGCATGATAGGACGTTTTTTTTTATTTGTCCCGACCTATAATCGGAGAATAGGAATACTTTGATTACTATCTTGTTAGTTGGACTGTTTACCCGCTCTTATAAAAATTACAGGTCTCCTGATTATGAGACTCTACGAAATCAACCTTTTTGAGCAGATATATGTCCCCTTAGAGGCTGTTAGTCTGCAAAGGGACCCCGATGGCCCCGTTTCTCCTTATTCAAGAGTTCTGCTGCAATAATCCGTACTGAACAGTCCCCTTCCAAGAACCACGCACAATCTTTTCCAATGCATTGGATTTTGGTTTTAATACCCTCGAAATCAACCGCACTCGCAAATCTAAATGGGCAGATCGTTGATGATGACATACATAAGGAATTGTTTCCTGGGCAATCAACGTTGTGGCTGAGACCCGGCGTTTAAGGGGCAACCGTTTTGTAATGCCAAATAATTATGATATCAATATCAATTCATCGAATGTAATGCCTTTTCGGCATCCGGGCCTTACCCCGTCATCAGGAAAGTTGTCAACCGCATTGATCCAACCCACCTTTCGCTCATTCCTATTTAACGTGAGTTGGTATTTTCCATCCGCCATGCCCCCTTCGGCACTACCATCTCGAACCGTGCTCCTTTGCCTGGCTCTCCCGTCTCAGCAATGGTAATACCTGTAATTGAGAGGATCTCACGGGATAAGAACAACCCGAGCCCGGTGTTTTTCCCGAACCCACGCACGAATATCTTCTCCTTCTCGTCAGCAGGGATACCAACGCCATCATCTTCGCACAAGATAAGATAGTCATCACCAGATTTCAGGGCAGAGAACCGGATGGTCGTGATCTTCCCGCCGTAT
>JBAXMF010000676.1:0-1647 GCA_037134435.1 Methanomicrobiales archaeon
GTTTCAACTACAGAAACTGGGCTATGCAAATGATCCTATAATTGGTGTCTGGAGGTATGAAAGCAGCCAAAACTTTGATGATAGATACCATTTCTATGCTGATGGCACGTATGTAGAGAGCTTTTACAGCTACACCGGAGGGACATTATCAGTATATTCTGGGTGGTGGACTGCAATTACCGGTAATTCATACAAATTACTGATGACTGGTGGGGCTCCTATCACGATTATATATGATCCGGCTCGGAATATCATCTACGAACCGAGATATGCCTCCCTATTGTATCGTCCTTATCAGGGAGACGTGATGAAGGGGATCGTCCCGTCAGAAATCAAGCAACCAGTCAACGGGGTCTCTGAAGGTGAGAAAGGAAATATCCAATTTGCCTTAAACGATAAGGCCCGTATGAACATCACAGCATAACTCCCCCCCAAACGTTTTCCAAATTTTGAAATCGTTGAACACCCAAAACACGCGTTGGACACATACCAATTGTGGTGGGTAAACCATGCCACTATTCGAAAATGTCCTCGTTTTGAGTCCTACAACGATTATCCACTTTCCTTTTCACCATGATTTCTAATTATCATTAGAAGGTATCCTCAAGATCCGGACTCATCACGAATCCTAGTAACCCTTCCAGAATACCCCTTTAGCTTAATCGTTCTGGTTCAGCTGAAATCACCACCCTCATATTCACAGAAAATCAGAATCAAAATTTAACAAGTTGCAGGATCAACTCCAGCAGCTCCCTCTTCAGTTTTTCATCATTGGGTCGATCTCAAAATGGTTCCGGTTCGAAATCACCGTAAAAAGCGACCGTATCCAGATCATAGTACCTGATGATAGTCCGATGGGAGGACCGTTATTTAAAACGGCTCAGAGAGGGGGAATGTGTCACCCTCCCTTGGCATCCATTTGTCTGGTTACCCACCAAGATTAGCGATAAGCCTAAAAAATCATGTCTGAAATTTATTGTAGTGGATATTTTTCAAGAAGTTATTGGAATAAACCGTGGAAGGCATAGAGATTACCATTAAAAAAAGAAATTCCTCCTCCGTAATTCAATGAAAGAACCGACCTGAAGTTACTCCAGAAAACCATGTCTGACCATTACACAATATCCCGTTGTTTCATAATTTCGTCAAATATTTTGTACTTTTGCCCTGAAAGGTAGGTAGCAAAGACCTCGACCCGATCATCACCTTTTGAACCGGAAATTGTCGCCTCTGACTGCTGCTGGGGGATTAGGTTTGCCGTAAGTACCTCTCCATCCGATCTGCTCACGCGTATTTCAAATTCCTTTAAGACTTTCTGTCCAGGGCCCCCTGCAAATATCACGGAAATTTCCTGCGTTAACGGACTTTTTACCACCTGCACCGTGACTTCTGTATTCGGAGGGACAATATCCGTCGGACCCGTGAACGATTTTACGGGTGAAGATCCCGGTTGTACTGTGTTAATTACCGGTATCAGCGGGGGGATTATGCTTTTTTGAGCCGATCCGTTGAATTGCCCGGTCAGAATCAGCGCTAAGAAGATCACTGCTAAAAGGATCACCAGCCCGATGGCAATTTTTTTAACCGGAATACCTGATGTGGGTGATTGTGTGGAAGGTGGAGAAACTGGCCCCTCTACCTGTCTGC
>JBAXMF010000677.1:0-1645 GCA_037134435.1 Methanomicrobiales archaeon
ATCCATATCGATAGTGATGGGTTTGGAATCTGCCGCCTGGGTCTTCGCGGTAGCGGCTTTTTTAGTTGAATCCTTACGGGCCGTATCCTTTTTTTCTTCGGCGAAGAGTTCGTTGAACTTGTCTATCCTGAACGGTTCATCAATCTTTTCCAGTGGGTAATCAAAAACATTGCTAATAATTAGAAATACTCGTTTCTTCAAATTTACACCTCATTTTGAAAAATTTTAATATAATCAATATGCTGGGGGATATATTTATTCAATTTCAAACAATATATCTTTTCATTATCTGTGGCTTTAATAAGTTCACATCCAATTTTTTCATAAAACAACTCTACTTGAACATTTTTTCTTGTTTCCAGATAAATAGTTCTCAAAAAATGTATGTTCCGTTTTTTTAATAGGCTTATCAGGTAATCAAAAAATGCTAATTCAATATTCCTTCCGATAATCCTGCAACTCATGAGGAATGAATCGATTGTTGAAGATCTGTCACTTTGATTGCAGCAAATTATACATAAACCTGTTAACCCATACCCACCAAATCGATCTTCAACTCCAAATGTGATTACTAGGTTGTTTTCATTATCCATGAATTTTTTGATATCCGATTCTGTATATCTTTTTGTTGTCAAATTAAACTGGTTTGTTTTTTGGGTTAATTGGGCAATCCGTTCAATTTGAGATACATCGTTTACTGTTACAGAAACAATAATCCCTAACGATCTAAGATAATCATCAGTAGTACCAAATTTCTTTCGCTGGTCTTCCCGTTGGAACTGCTGTTGGTACATTTCAATTTTAGAGAAGTCTTCAATAGAACTGGAAAGATTAAAAAAAAGGGTGGTAAGCCTTCTCATAACTTGAGGGTAATCGGATATTTTTTTTGGTACCTGAACTACTGTGATTTCGGGTAGATTCCGTCTGACATAGTTTATTTCAAAATCGGAGTCATCAATAAAAACCAAACTATCCAGTCCGATATTGAGTTCTTGAGCAATTTCTCGTAAATTGGAGACTTTGTCCTTCCAATTTAATTTCATAATTGTAAAATGCTGCTCGTTTAAAGTCATGCCCGGGTGATTTTTTAAAATATTCATTACATCATCCGGATTATTTTTACTGCACAATCCAAGTATGATTCCCCTTTTATTTAGTTCAAGGGCTATGTACTGGACTTCCTGGAAAATTGAACCCCCCTTAGTTTTTTCTGAACACTCTATACCATCAAAACCCTCTTCCCCTACAATTCCTTTCCACAACGTATTGTCACAATCAAAGATCAGAGCTTTTTTTGATCGCCCATTGGCTGACATAATAATTGGCTTGATGAATTCCACATAGGATTTTAAAAAGTCTAGTGAATAAAGAGCTTTTGAGGAATAAAAATACCGAAAATCCACACTTCTTACGACAGAATTTTGCATAAGGATCTTATCAATATCAATAATTTTCACATTTCGATGGGCCATTTTCATAACGTAATCATTTAAATCTTCACAGATTGTATCAAATGGTGCGTTTTCAATGCTCATAGAATTGAATACGGCGGATGAAAATGTATTAAAAAGCACAAGTGAGGTTTCCCCTAATGCGGAAAAGACAGAATCAATATCTGATTGAATATTTTTTACGATGTGATCGA
>JBAXMF010000678.1:0-1637 GCA_037134435.1 Methanomicrobiales archaeon
GGTTCCTTCACCTCGCTGATGCTTTCTTCCGCATGGTGAAACCGCTGATAATCCCGTTCACATTGATCTGCCTTTTCCTCTGGTATGCACCAGCCGCGCAGCGTGGTTTTTTTGCCATTTTGATCACCTTTCAATTCCCGCCATTACCCAAGGATCACATTGAATAGTAACCCGGTTATCGTAATTGCCACAAACATAATTCCTGCAAAGACCAGGATAAGTTTTATTTTTATTACTTTTCGGAGGATGATCATCTCGGGGAGTGATAACCCGATCACTGCCATCATGAACGCCAGGGCTGTCCCAAACGCCATGCCCTTTGATGTGAGAACATCCAAAATCGGGAGCATTCCGGCCGCATTCGAATAGAGTGGAATTCCTATCAATACTGCGATGGGGACTGCAAACGGATTATCCGGACCAGCGATATTCACAAGGAAATCAGCCGGTGCGTATCCATGAATTATTGCACCGATCGCGATACCGATGAGGATGTAGGGCAGGACCTTCAGGGTGATACTCTTGGACTCACCAATTGCGAAGTCAGTCCGGTCCCGCCAGGTCATTACCTTGTCCGGCTGGTCATGTAATTTGCATTTGTAGACGAACTCTTCCACCTGGTCTTCCAGATGTAGCCTCCCGATAACGATACCGGCAACAATCGCGATGATAAGGCCTGATACAATGTAGAGTGTCGCAATCTGCCACCCGAATAATGCAAAGAGCATGGCAACGGCAACTTCGTTAATCAAAGGCGAAGCAATGAGGAAGGAGAACGTTATTCCAAGCGGGACTCCGGACTCGACAAACCCGATGAAGAGCGGGACTGCCGAGCATGAGCAGAAGGGCGTAGGAATTCCAAGCAGTGCCGCGAGGACGTTTCCCGCCCCTTCGGTCCTCCCACCTACCCATTTCTTCACCTTTTGTGGGGTGATGAAGGTCCGGACAATCCCGACAAAAAATACGATAACTGCCAGAAGGGCGGTCACCTTGATCGAGTCGTAGATAAAGAAATTGACCGATGATGCCAGCGGGCTCCCTGCCACCAATCCTAATACCGTATAGGTGACCCAGTCCGCGAATAGCTGTAGTACGTCGGGAATCATCAGTTACACCGTACCTGATTATCCTTCACTATCCATGCCATCATTTCGATACCCCTGTTGTTGTGTCTTTCCCGAAAAACAGGCGGCAGTGACAGTTGCCGTCCTTTGCAATCTCGTCACGGTGATAGGTACAGGGACAGATGATTTTTTTGTCGGTTTCCGGATCACCACTCCTGATCCGACAGGGGCAATACTGTTTTCCAAATTTGAGACGGTTTACTGCAAGTCCTTTCAGAATTCCGTTGCGTTCCACCTCTTCGGGATTCAGCACCCAGCCGTTTTTTTCTGCATACCGGTGTGCCCAGGTCGTGATTTTTTCAATCAGTTCCCCGATTGCAGATCTATTCAACAGGTCCGCAGTATTGGTGTCCGGTTGAGGTTCAGATTCTTTATTAATAACCATTCTATCAGAATTCCCACTGCACCTGCAGTTCGAGATTCAAATTATATTGAAATTATATTGTTAGTGGAAGGCATATATAGCTTACCATTTCATATTAATTTGAATCTTTTATGCCAGAGACACGAACG
>JBAXMF010000679.1:0-1633 GCA_037134435.1 Methanomicrobiales archaeon
CCAGCTGATTTCAATGCAGCAATGGCTGGCTCTGCTTCCGGTTCAGGAAGCGGCCAGGGCGCGGGAAGTCAGAGTTCTGCTTCCGGACAGGTAGCAGTCGAAAATCTGCCTCCCAAAACAACATTTTCTTCAACTTCATCAAGTGGACAGGTCCCACTTAAAATCAGTTTTGACGCAGGGCTGTCCAAAGATCCTGATGGATATATCACCTCATATATGTGGGACTTTGGTGATGGGGCAACGGTGTCCGGAAAGACAGCCACCCATACCTACTCCCAGGCAGGAACATTTAAAGTCATCCTGACTACGAAAGACAACCTGGGCGGAACTTCATCGTACTCATCGCAGATAATAGCAATAAGTGCTCTGCCTGCCACCAGTGCGAATAGTGCAAATCAATCTTCACCTGTTCAATCACCACCGGTTACTGCACAGAACCCTTCACCCCCGATGAACTGGGGATTAATTGCCGGCATCGCTCTTCTGGCTATCATCATCCTGGTGATAGTTGTGGTACTCTGGACGAGAGAGAAGATCGAATTGGTACCTGTTAAAAAAAGTATCCCCTGTGATGGGGTTTCCCAGATTATTTTGAAGGTCCGGTTCTCCAATCTTTTCGGGCGTCCCAGGGTGCAGAAGAAGGAGCGGCACGTTGAATTAACAACAACCTCCGGAAAAATTGAGAATATATTCATCCCTGCCGGAAAAGACAGTGGTGATGCCATACTCACCTCGTCAAACGAGTGTGGTCCTGTTACGGTAACCGCCCAATCGCAACAGAAAACAGTTCAGACCATAGTTGATTTTGAGGGTGTCATATCGGGTATTGATATCGAGGCATCGCCCGAATCGATTATTGCAGATGGTAAATCCACTTCAACCTTGACCTTTAAATTGAAAAATGACCAGGGTAAACACTTTACATCGCTTGAAGACCGGACACTCATGCTTTCGACAACATTAGGGAGTATTAACAAAGAAGTAGTTATCCCGGCAAAATCATTATTCGGATCAACCGTTCTTACAGCAGGCCTGATTGGTGGAAAGGCGATTGTTACCGCTGTAGCTGGCACAGGTAAGGGTGAAAAGGTTATTGAATTAATGGAGCCGGCGAAACGGTTTTGTATGCATTGTGGATCGGGTATGGGAATGGAAGTCCAACGATGTCCGAAGTGTGCAAATACTCCCCCTTCAGGAATGGATACCAAATCTTGTCCGTCCTGCGAAGCTGTTTTACCCCAGACTGCTAAATATTGTGATAAATGTGGTGCCCGGCAATCACAATAATTTTTTTGGCTCTGCCGAGATTCTCAATTGAGCTAAACATGAAAAATGATAGATGGATTTTGATAATGTTGTGAATGATCAATTGGAGTATAATTTTCTGGGTTGGGATATTTTCTCGTTTCAAAGCACTTCTCGAACTTTCTTTTCAGGATAGAGAATATAGTTTCGACCAGATTGCGGACGATGCTAAAAACGTAGCAATAATCGGAAAAACCCGGACTACCATTGTATCGTGTTGTTGAAGATGAGGGTGCCCCCTAAATAATCACGGATTAAAAAAGATACGGGGTGGTAGCTGGTCTACACCGGATGAAATTAATATTTTGCCGCCTTTATCCGTTTCCCC
>JBAXMF010000680.1:0-1628 GCA_037134435.1 Methanomicrobiales archaeon
AGATAAATTTTGATGATCAGTACATGGAACAGGACTGGCCGAATCATCATTTTTCTATTAGTCTCTCCCAATCTCTTATCACAATAATGGAAGACGAGACCCGGTGGAGGATTTCAAACAATATGACTGATGCGACTGCTGTACCTGATTTTACGGAATATTTCTCTCCGGATATCCTGTACAGGCTGAAACCCGCATCGGTTACCATCATCCGGTAAGTTATGGAGTGGTTCTAGAGGAATATGAAAATTAAAACTCAGGTAAGTATCAGTATCATCGTCTTTGTCATACTGGCAGTTGTAATAACGTCTTCATATTTTTCGAGTGTCAACCAGCTTTCTGAAATCCAGAAAAAACAGCAGATCATTGACAATATTGAAAAATCCTCATTTGAACTCTACTACCTGGAAAATGATTACATTGTCCATGGCGGAACGCGTACGGTCGAACGCTGGAATGCAAAATACGCAGAGTTGACAGGGCAGCTTTCTGAACTCACCTTAACAGATCCGTCCCAGCAGGCCGTACTCAATTCATTGTTGGACAGTCATGCGGATTTACAGACAACGTTTTTAAATTTGGTTGCCACGACCGTGTCTGCGCAGGGAAAGGAATCCAATTCTGCCAACCAGAAGGTAAAGGAATTTGCTGCAAGCACTTTAACGGGACACACACAGATGATGATGGCAAGCTCGTCTGAACTCTCGCAAATGGTCAAAACCGAAGCCATTGAAGTCGAGCAGAGAACAACCCTTATTGTTTCCTCCTCGATTCTGGTGCTCATGGTATTCGTCCTGCTCAATTACCTTCTCATCAACCGTTCTGTGCTCAGGTCCATTTCTGCGCTTGGTAAGGGAGCTGGACGTATCGGATCGGGTGATCTGGATACAAAAATTGAGAATGTGAGCAATGATGAACTTGGCGACCTTTCGGTAGCAATCACGGACATGGCTTCTAATTTAAAGACAGTCCTTACGTCAAAATCTGCGCTGGAAAAGGAGGTTGCTGAACGTAAGCTGGCAGAAGAGGCGCTGCGAATTAAGGATTTTGCGATCGGATCTTCAATAAACGCTATTGTTATTGCGGATATGTCGGGTAACCTGACCTATGCCAATCCGGCTTTTCTCTCAATATTAGGGTACGAAGAGCAGCAGGAAGTGCTCGGGCGATCTGTGTTATCCTTCTGGATGGTTCCGGACAAAGCACAACAGGATATCGATGCAATAAAGGTGCTGGGTACATTGTCGAGTGAGATCGTTGGGCAAAGAAAAGACGGCACACCGATACCGGTTCAATTGTCGGCAAACCTGATTCGTGATGCTTACGGTGCGCCCATTGCCATGATGGGCTCGTTCATCGACATCACCGATCGCAAGCGGGATGAGGATGCACTCCGCCAGGCAAATAAAAAGCTCAACCTCCTCTCCGGCATAACCCGGCATGACATCAACAACCAGCTGCTCGTTCTGAATGGATTCCTGACGTTATTGCAAAAAAAAGCCACGGACCCGGCATTTCAAGACTTTTTCACCAGGATAACAAATGCAAGTTCCCGGATCTCAGCCATGATCCAGTTCACCAAAGAATACGAACAGATCGGTGTCCATGCACCCACATGGCAGGACTGC
>JBAXMF010000681.1:0-1626 GCA_037134435.1 Methanomicrobiales archaeon
AGTTGAATATCATTCAGCCATCCTATCCGATATTGCAATATGGAACTTTCCTGACAAATCACGATATGGATCGGGTATTTACCCAGCTGGGAACAGAACAAAAAAAAATGAGGCAAGCCTCGTTCATATACCTTACTTTGCCCGGTATCCCTTTTATCTATTATGGTGAAGAGGTGGGGATGACCGGTTCTGGCGCAGACGAAAACAAACGCCGTCCCATGCAATGGTCTCCAGACACGTATGCAGGTTTTAGCACCCATGTTCCATGGATAGGTATCGGAAATAACTATGTTACGAATAATGTTGCAACCATGTCGCAGGACCAGGGTTCTCTCCTGGTACATTATAAAAAATTAATCCGTATTCGAAATGAGCATGCAGCGCTTCGCCGGGGATATTTTTTGAATGTCAAAAGCACTGATGCGAATATTCTAAGCTATGCAAGGATTTATGAAGATAATGCAATCGTCGTGATGTCAAATTTTGGGTCCCTTCCTTCAAATGCTGCCATAAGCCTTCCGATTTCCTCGCTTTCGGCGGGAACCTATTATGTTACTGAATTGTACAACGGAATCTCCATGGGAACCCTGACGATCGACAGCAATGGAGGATTTTCTGACTGGCACTCCACGGATAACAGCCTGGCTGACCGGGATACGTGGATTTTATTGGTATCCAGGAATCCCGGTTCGGTTTCTGAAATTTCATCTGATGTTATGAGTATGTCGTTATACCCTAATCCTGCTACGTTACAGGTCCGGGTTGAGCTTAACCGGCCTTTGCAGGGAAATGGTCTGGCGGAAGTTTATAATTCCACCGGAAGCTGCATTTATCAAAAGCAGTTTGCCGGAGAGAAGACCATTATTCCCACAGGTGGTCTCTCGGCAGGAGTGTATTTTGTAAAGGTATCCTGTGGGAGTAAATCAAGGATTTGTCCGCTGGTGGTGAATAAATAAACCGGATCGACCTTTTCATCCGGAAATCTGCCATCACGTTTTAATAATCTTTGAATATTGAATTTACCATTGAAAAAGCGGAAAGATCAAAAAAAGCACAAGAAGTAGTTTTTTCTGCAATTTGAAATTTGAGAGGTCTCATTATTCAATAGCTCCATCGCCATCTCACAGAAAAGAGGAGGGTGATTAACTACCCCCGATTTAGTTCTTTGGTCCGGGAAGGGTGCATTTAATTCCTATTGAATGGCATACCCGTACAATGGCGTCAACTGCAATATCCGTTGATTGTTTTGCAGCATTGTCTGAATGCACTGAAGCAACGGTTATTTGTGAAAGGCCTTTGTCGAGGGAGTCAACCTGCATGGAAACCTTATGTGTCTGAACGGTAAATTCCACAAACCGTTTGGTATTGTCCCTGTTGCTGATGGCATACTTCTTATTGGATGTGAGGGTATCCATCATTGCCCGGTAAACCTTGAAAGTACCGGCATCCAGAATGACCGTGGCAATATCCGCCTGGCTGGTATGCATTGATTTGATTTTTCTCGCGATCGTTACAAATTGTGAATGAACGGGGGTGGAGAGAAGAAAGGCAAAGCCGATCAAAAGGGAAATTGTATATTTCGTACCGGTTGTCATCGTGATTCTGTTTTATCGCCCTGCATGTGCG
>JBAXMF010000682.1:0-1619 GCA_037134435.1 Methanomicrobiales archaeon
CGCAGCACTCTACCGTGCATCCCAGGCGGGAGTGAAAGTAGATCTCCAGGTACGGGGCATCTGCTGCCTGCGTCCGGGAATTCCCGGTGTTAGTGAGAATATCGAAGTGACGGCGATCGTTGGCCGGTTTTTAGAGCATGCCCGGATTTACTATTTTAATAATGGCGGAAACGAGGAAATGTACCTTGGAAGCGCCGACCTCATGCCCCGAAACCTGGACAAGCGTGTTGAAGTGCTCTTCCCAATCCAGGATCCGGCAATCCGGAATGCGATTATTGCAAAAATTATCCCCGTTCATCTCAGTGATAACTGCAAACTCAGAGTGTTGCAGAGTGACGGAACCTATCAACGAAGGATTCTCCTCAAAGGGTCCGGACCTCTCAATGCACAGGAATGGTTTTTGGAACATTGCGGGAGCTGGTATCATGGTACCCAAAAATAAGCCCCTGAATGGGACTGATGAGACCGTTCCCGTGAGAGCAGCCTGCTATTTTGGTAACCAGCGGCTGCTGCCCCTGCTCGAAGCTTTTACCAAAGAGATCGACGGGGTCCGGGCAGCAGAGGATATCGAATATATTCACCGGATGCGGGTGGCATCCCGCCGACTCCGGGCAGCACTTCCCCTCTTTCGTTCCTGTTATCCTGCTAAAAACTATTCCCGGTGGTCTGAAGAGATCCGGGAAATTACCCGGGCTCTGGGAGAAGCGCGGGATATGGATGTCCAGATCGCCTACCTCACCAAATACCATAAACGCGTTGAGAAAGACTGGAAAGCCGGAAAACCGGATCGGGAGGGGGATGCTCCCACCAGCCCTGCCGTGCGGTACCTGGTTTCCGATCTCCGGAAACAACGTGATCATCTACAGAAAAAGGTGCACTCTGCGCTTGATATGCTGGAAAAAAGTCATATTATCAACGATATGCAGGACACATTTAACCGCCCCTTTCCTCCATTACGCGGTGTGCAGAAACGCTCTCTTGCGTATGGTATATCCCCGGTTGCGGCCCTCCGCATCGAAGAACGGTTATGCGCTCTCCTCGCATTCGAACGGTGGGTATCCCATCCCGAAGCAGTAGCCGAACACCATGCCACCCGGATTGCAGCAAAAAAACTCAGGTATACTCTTGAAGTCTATGCCCCCGTATACCGGCTTAATCTGGCAAAACCAATCCGGCGTGTCAAGGCCGTACAGGAAATATTAGGCGATCTTCATGACTGCGATGTCTGGATCGATACCATCACTCGTCTTCTCCTGCGCGAACGCTCGCTCTTCAGGACTGATAATGAAGAAAAACGGCCTGATACCTTCACGTTATCAAGCCTGAAAATTTTGTTGGCAGAACGGGAGAAGGAACGGCTACAGTTGTACCGGCATTTCGTACGATTCTGGGCGTCATTAAAGCGGGAACATATCTGGGAATCTCTCCGTACGACTCTTGACACCGGCAGGAAACAGAGTTTCAGACCGAATGCCCCGGTACCGGAAGCAGAGATACGGGCTTCTGTTGCCATCATTTCCGGTGAATATCCCACCGGACAGAAACACTGCCTTCACGTCACAAAGCTGGCCCTGATGCTCTTTGACAGCCTCCAGCCGTTCCATCAGATGGATGAACGG
>JBAXMF010000683.1:0-1614 GCA_037134435.1 Methanomicrobiales archaeon
CCGTAAGTCTTGTATATCCGATTTTGGAAACTCCAAAACACTTTCAGCAGTCGTCTGGCCAACTAACATGGACTGGTTAACGATAACGGCCAGAAAGAGGATACCCACACTGATAATAAATCCCATCAGCATGATCCACTGGGCATCATCCAGGTTTATTCTCTCCATAATGTCACCTCCAGCAGTACAGTCTGGGGTTCATTTCGGGTAGGATTAATAGCTCCGGTTTTCGTGTTCACCCAGCGGGTTACCACGACGGCGTTCTCCCGGTAATTTTTGGATCCGGAAAAATCTACTGAACCTACACTATTAGCGTTCCGGTAATAGACTTTTGCGTTACATTTTATTCTATCCTGTTTAAAAACAGTGACAGGATCATACATTGCATTGCTCAACGCCAGGAAACGGGAATTGAAACCGGGAGCACCTGCGGTACCCAGGTTAACATACGTTTCCAGATCGCTCGGATCGAATTGTAGCGTTTGAGCAGCGTCGTATGATGCCGATGCTGGGGTGTCCATAATCGCCAGCACATCGTTTCCAAGCGTTTCAAGTTGCATATCAGAGATATGTGTCTCGCCAGGAGTGATGATGGTGGTTGAAGTGAGTACAATATAGGTGGTGAAAAGGATCAATAATGCAGCGGCTATCCCCTCCATCGTATATAATTGCCCTTCGTTGTTCACCATATCCGTACCTCAAGAATAGCCGGGACGAGTTGGGGCCGTGCCAGCGGTGACACCATCGCCCGGTCCATATAACTGACACCTGGTAAAACGTCTACATTAAAATCATACTGTATTCTGATATTCGTCTCTTTATCAGCGACGCCAAATTTGCCGATGAAATATCCTGCAGGAATAACTGTTAATACTTCAGGATCCGTACTCGCATCAATGGATGTGAACGGGCCGTCTTCGTCTTTGAGTTCCCGGGGTGCGGACCAATCTCCTTCATCCCAATATGAGAAAGTGACGGGTACATTCGGAACCGGAACCGGAAACGGACCAGGACTGTGAATTCGGATTCGAAGTTCCTCCCTCATTGGATCGATCCAATATACTGGACCTTTTCGAATATCAATCATCTCAGAATTATTAATGTACACATAAAAATGTCTGTTAGGTATGGCGGGCGGGGCGGGTGGGGCTGGATCAATCACATAGTTGTCCATATCGATCGCAGCTTCACTTGCCGTTTTCACCATCACCACCCTGCGGATATATCCGGTATTTTGAGGATATACAGGATCCCCTACAGATTCAATCCGTGTCCCATCTAATTTTGAGATGGTGATATAATATGAATGGTTGCCGAAAATAATCCGGTCACGATAGTCCTGGGGGATTGAATTATAAATGGATGTATCCCCGAAGCTCTCGATCTTCTTTAGTGCAAGGATCCGGGGTATACTTTTATAGGGTGTAAGCCCAAAACGTTTTACCCCCCCCTCGCCGGTTGTGGAATTAGGATTTTTCTGGTTCCACTTGATGAATTCCCATGAATTATTAACCTCAAGTTTGGTAACTCCTACATGTTCATTGGGTTCTCCCGGGTCTTCAGCCAGGATCACTCCTGTCCGGTACGCAACGGCATCGTAATCGATGGTCCTGC
>JBAXMF010000684.1:0-1613 GCA_037134435.1 Methanomicrobiales archaeon
CCGGCGGTTTTGTCGAACCGAAGCTGCTGAGGAAGATTGCGGACGTAGCTGATAAGTACGGGGCGAAATACCTGAAGCTGACCGGGGCACAGCGGATCGCGATCATCGGCCTGCAGGAAAAGGATCTCGACAGTGTCTGGGCTGAATTCGATGACCGGAAAAAGGCCATCGGCCTCACTATCCGATCCATCCAGATGTGCCCCGGCACCCGGTCGTGCAAGAAAGCCAAGCAGGACGGCCCGGGTCTCGGATTTGCGTTGGACAGTGAATATTACGGGAAGCCGGCACCCGCAAAGTTCAAGATAGGTATCTCGGGCTGCGACAACTGCTGCGCCGATTCGTGGATGAAGGATCTCGGCTTTTTCGGCACTGAGCAGGGATTCACCGCAGTTGCCGGCGGTAAGGGCGGTGGCACGGCACGGGTGGGCCAGGTCATCGCGACCGGCCTGACCGAGGCCCAGGCAATTGCCCTGGCGGACCGGGTAATCACGTTCTACCGTGCAAACGGGAAAGGACCGGAACGCCTGGGTGGCACCATCGACCGAGTCGGATTAGACACATTTATGAAAGCAGTGAAGTGATACGGTCACCGGGTGCCCCGGCAACCATAACTGACAATTTTTGACTATGGTGAACAGGCTTCTATAACAAGAATCCTTTCACGGACAATTTTTTCGCAGATAAACTTAGACTTGTCATTTTTCGAGAAGAATGTGTGTCCATTTCTTTGTCAGATATTTCACGGTCTGGTTGACCGTGCACGCATCCTGCATGGTATGTATTTGGAAACTCTCGAGTATTTATAATAAAGTATACAATTGATATCTTGTATCAAAAAGAAATAAAATGGAGTTCGATGATGTTCTGCTACCAATGCGAAGAGACCGTTAAGGGGACGGGATGTACGGTAAAAGGTGTCTGTGGTAAGGAAGACGAGATCGCTGCATACCAGGATGTGCTGATCGATGTCTGCAAGGGGATCTCGGTCAGGAACCTTGCGGCAATGGAGAAGGGCAAAGGAGATCCTACGGTGGGATTGTTCATCGCTGACGCACTCTTTTCCACGCTGACCAATGTAAATTTTGATAAAGCACGATTTCTTGACATGATTAACCATGCTGTTGCGCTCCGGGATACCCTCCCCGCAACCGGTAGTGCAGAACCGGGTGCCTGCACCTGGAAGCCCGCAGGTGACAGCGATATCCTGGAGAAGGCTAAATCAGTAGGGATTCTGGCGACAACGAATGAAGATGTCCGCTCGCTTCGCTCTACTCTCCTATTCGGGCTCAAAGGTATTGCAGCTTACTACACCCACGCTGCGGTGCTAGGTAAAACCGATGATTCCATCACAGCATTTCTCCAGAAAGGGCTTGCATCCACCCTGAACGATCTGACAGTCCCCGATATGGTTGCTCTCGTAATGGAATGCGGGGAAAACGGGGTGAAGGTCCTCGCCCTTCTCGATTCAGCCAATACCACCGCTTACGGAAATCCGCAGATCACGAGTGTTAAAACAACGGTAGGATCACGCCCGGGGATCCTGATCACCGGTCATGACTTAAAAGACCTTGAGATGCTGCTTGAGCAGTCGAAAAATGCCGGTGTTGACGTAT
>JBAXMF010000685.1:0-1608 GCA_037134435.1 Methanomicrobiales archaeon
TTCGCCATCCGATTTAAAAGAATTCGAAATTGAGGTCGAATATAAAAAAAGGCTTCTTGGATATCTTTTTGCCCAGCCAAGCGTGCCATTCCTGTTGATTTCATCCTTTGATATTTCACATTTTTCCGTAGTACGCCGGATGATGAAATCAAGGGATAATATTAATATCCAGACAATTACCTGTGAACAGATTAAAGCCCTGGTAAACCGGAGAGGTCCGGAGAAAGAGACCACGCGGGCCCAGGTCCATAAAAAAACATTCCTGGCAACAGATCTTCTCCAGAAGAAGCCGTTTGAGTACCTTCAATACCATGACTGGGAGAGAAACAAGGTCTTTTTGCAGGTAAGCAACCGGGTCAATGTCAGGGACACACCAACAGTCGGGGAAACCACCGTACTTGTAAAAAAAATTCTCTACGGCGGGCTGTATCCTTCTGCGATAAAATCCCTCTGTAAAGAGCATGAGATCAGTATCAGGGGTGAAAAACTTGAATACGCTGACCTGATGCAGAATTTTTCCAAGGTTATTCTTGCAACGGACCTTCCCGGGTATGATCCTCTCGTGTATCTCCGGCCCAGAAGAAAACGGGAATACCTTAAAATGGTCCAGGATAAAGAGGGGAATTTCAAATATGAACGCCGGACACCACCAAAAGTCGGGTTCTTTCTCTGGCTCGAGTCCCTTGCACCCACGCTGGGGTCACGGATCACCCACCAGATCCTTGAATCATTTTCACCGGTGAATGGGAAAGAGATTGGTGTAAAACCCGTGGCAGGGGCCATGGAACGCCAGAATTAACGATTTTTTTCAGGTACCCGGGCTACAGTATTCGACCCGTATTTTCTACCCTTCCCCTTTCAAAAGATATAATAAACCACCGGTAGAGAACCTAGAAGGTTTGAATAGTACGTCTGGGGATTGATCATGTTACATCGGACACTTCTATCATTCGTTTTATGCGCTGGTATTATTGTTTCTGCGTGCCTGGTTGCAGGTTGTACATCGGGCCAGGGAAAAACGGGCCCTGCGACCCCGGTTACGGTTATTCCAGAGACTTCGGGTTCCAGGGTTACACCCAGTGTTATGCAGTGGACAAAACCGACCCATAATCTTACGATGCAGGAAAACGTCGAATTGCATGCAGGAAATTTGACCCTCGTCTTTTCAGTCAGGGACAAGAGCCGTGACCCCGTTAAGCAGACGGTAAGTTTTGAATTGACCGTGAAAAATGTGGGGAACCAGACGGTCGCTGAACTCCAGAAAAAACTATCGGAATTATACGCCGTAGATCGGTCAGGAAAGCAGTATAGTGTACCCACCCACGTTGCGTTGATCGGGCTTAAACCAGGAGAAATACGAAGCGGTACCGTTGAAATTGCAAATGTCCCGGACCATGCCCTTTCAGGTCTCGTATTCCACTACCAGTTCGGCAACGAGGACGCATCCTGGGTGATCATCCCGGAAACACCAGTATAATCCTTCCAGGGAGAACAGGACACCAGGAATTTTCCTGCTTTATCTCTGGATCCGGAACCATCTCTCCCGGTATCCACTCAATTATTTGGGATACTCGCATTTGCAATTAATATTGTGGTTTTTTCCAGGAA
>JBAXMF010000686.1:0-1601 GCA_037134435.1 Methanomicrobiales archaeon
TGACCTGACCTGATATCCATGCGGGTGCGGGTTTTATTTTTTCCATAGTTTCACCGGTGTAGGTGCCTTGGGCGTTGAATTCCCACATAATCCTGCCGCATGGTAACGTCGCATTCGATGAAATGTAAATTATTCAGAGCCATGTTCATACGATAAAAATATCACATAATATTCTAACGTACGCGTGATCCCTGCTAATTTCTTTCAGTGCGCCAGTACGTGATGAAATGGTGTTCACAGTAATAAAGGTATAACGTGGTGCGTGAAGAGACACGTGTGAGTGCCTTGACTTTTGTAAAACCGTTCAGTAGAATTGTACTTTACCGACGGTTTAAATCCGTGTTTAAAATACCAGTTACGGTTCAGTCAAATAATCAACCTGCTAAATAGTTCCCATTTCTTGTTTAATTTTTGGGATTATACCGTCTCTCTCCAGGATCCAACAGAATACTTTTTATCCTACATTGAAACAGATAGGTATACAACGTGTGCCAGAAAGGGTGCATCAGAATGGCACATAGTGGAGAATAAATATGGCAAAACCTATCGAGCTGGAAACGGTCCTGAAGGGGGATGAGGCACGGAGATTCCATGAATATCTTGAGAATCCAACTCCTCAATTTACTCCTGAAAGTCGTGCACTTATTGAAGAGGCGCGACAACTATCAAAAAAGTGGCATGATTAATTATGCCAATAGATTTTAAAAATCTAGATTTTTCCCTGTTGGCACAGGATTCAGACGTGTCATCATTCAGATGTTCTGAATACTTTGATCTTGAAGATTTTATCAAATCCAATGCAAAACGATATCAGGAGGACCGGATCGCAATCACCTATCTTGTCCACTATGAAAATCACCTTATCGGGTTCTTTTCGTTGGCGATGGGTTGTATCACCGCTGCGTCTGTGAAGGATATGAATCGGAATGTTCACTACGATGAGAAAAAGTACCCGGCACTACTTCTTGCACGGATAGCAACTCATGAAGATTATCGTAGGATGGGTATCGGGAGCCATATGCTCAAATACGTTTTTGCAACTGTTTTTAGATTATGCCCGTTCGTTGGGTGCAGGTTCATCAAGGTTAACGCGATAAAAAATGACGGTACACTGAACTTTTATAAAACATATGGGGGATTTAGGGAGATCACAGAGAGCGCCGATACGGTCGAAATGGTTGTTGATCTCAATGAGGTAGACGTACCTGACAGATCCTTCTGAAGGAAACAATCTGATTATAAATTATTTCGCCTTTCGGGGTATACAGATAGACACCCCGGGATGGACATGCAAAAAAATCCGTATGCTTTCAACTTTTTTCCTTTTGCTACCATTCAGTCCCCCTCCCCAGTCATCCGCCACGCCCCTTTAGGCACCGTCATCTCAAACCGGGCGCCTTTACCTGGCTCGCCGGTCTCGGTGATCGTGATCCCGGTGATTGCAAGAATCTCGCGGGAAAGGGCCAGGCCGAGCCCGGTATTCTTCCCGAATCCACGTTCGAATATTTTCTCCTTCTCCGCTGCAACGATACCATCGCCATCGTCCTCGCACACGATCAGATAGTCATCCACCGATTCCTCACCAGAGAACCGGATGGTCG
>JBAXMF010000687.1:0-1599 GCA_037134435.1 Methanomicrobiales archaeon
TTCAGGTAGTGCTGAAATTTCATCTGATTCTGCGATCTCTTTACCAAAGCATTCCCGCCCGGCAAGGAAAGCACCTATATCTTCATATAGTACTCCCGGAAATGAATTTCGAACCTTTTCCTCTATTTCGTGCCATCCGACCATATATCTGATTTTCCAGTCACATTTTTCTTCTAAATTTTGTAAAATTTTTATCCATTCTTCATCACCACAATAGGTTATTAGAACATTGAATGACATGTAATTCAGTCCTCTCTTCTCAATTTAATGGAAAGGAACCTATCCAAAATAGTCCATCCCCAAATAAAGGATTGGCAATTTTTTGGAGCGTAGTCCATTTTAATAAATCTATATCTGATTGGATAATCACATTAATTCCCATTGTTAGGTATAATCTATTAATCTTTAAAGGTAAAAAAATACGTGAGGTTATTGCCTAATAAAAACCAATGTTAATTGAATTTTTCAATGGCATGGTGTAACATATCGCCGTATTAACAGCATATTGGTCTGTATACGTTGTCATGATAAACAAAATGAGTATCTATAAGACGATCGGTATCTTTCATAGACACAATCATTCATTAATCCGGGTCCTGAAAAAGGCATGATTCAAAAAGACGAACAGAATTCCCATGAAAAGGCCTCCTTATATTGAAGATGATGCTAAAATCTATACACAAATGAAATGAAGTGAATCCATGAGAATAAAAGGTTTTTTAATCCATTTAATGAGAATCATTCAAGAGCGTCTTCAGGCAATTATGTTTCTTGTCAAATCTGCAAATAATGGTCGTGATGCACAATTCTCAATCCATGTTGCGGAGCTTCTTTGATATGTTAGCTGAATGTTTCTGGATGTTGCGATATCATCTGCGCCTGTTTTTTCAGAAATTATTTGCACTTCGAAAAAATTTGGAAGACTGGAGACGATACTGGAAGAGTTATCATGGGTACAAGAATCTCGCCCCACTATCCTTGCAACCACAATTGGAACATCTATATCCCTGTTTGGGCGACGATACCGGTGAAACCCCCATCGAACCAATTTATTTCTATCAGGACACATGGGCGTTCGAAAAGATTGTCCAACAACACCCTCAATCACATGTAGATGTGGGATCCCAACACAAATTCGTGGCACTCCTCTCCAAGGTTGTGCCGGTCACAATGGTTGACATACGCCCTTTGTCTCTACCATTGGATTCCCTGAAATTTCTTGAAGGCTCTATTCTGGATTTGCCATTTGAGGATGGAAGTGTGTCCTCGCTTTCAAGTTTATGCGTTGTTGAACATATAGGTCTCGGTCGTTATGGCGATCCTATTGATCCCTATGGGACAGAAAAATCGATTGAGGTACTCAAGCGAGTTATTGCACCGGGGGGAGATCTCTACGTATCGCTTCCGATCAATGATAAAAATTGTACCTATTTCAATGCTTACAGGGCATTCAATGAGGAATACATTATGAAATTATTTGATCCTCTTATTGTTGAAGAGAAACGCTACATTTTCGGTAAAAGATTTACGGATACCCGCGAGGCTGGTTTCGGCATCGGGTGTTATCATTTACGACAGGTTCGGAGGTAAAGATCATGG
>JBAXMF010000688.1:0-1597 GCA_037134435.1 Methanomicrobiales archaeon
AAAAAAGGAACGTGCATGTGCCACCTGGACAAAAAAACAAAAAGTATTAATTCGGAGAGATTTTTTTGTAATGGCGGTAGATTAGTGGAAATTTGATGATACAGCTACGATTTCAGGAGCCAGTCCATAAGAGGGATAAAGGTAATTTCAATTCCGTCAAAGGTTTTCGTTTCTGATACATCCCGTGTGAGCACGTAGCATACCTGTGGCTTGAGATCATTGTTACATGCAAGCAATGACCGGACCTCCCGTTTCCGGGTATTTACATCGCCAAGTGAATAAACGACCTGGATCGCTTCACGTATGGCGGTACCTTCCATCACCACAAAGTCAATCTCGAACCCCTGCTGATTTTTCCAGTAACAGATCTCCGATAAACCTTTGGCTTTCCTGCGTAATTCCAGGAGTGCTATGTTCTCAAAAAGTCTCCCCCAATCAATTTTTCCGGTTATCGCATAATAGAAGCCGTGGTCGCTGCAGTACGCCTTTCGCGGATACTGCGCCCTGTCCCTGATGCTGAACGAAAAAATAGATAAGAATGTAAAGAGACTCCCTGCCTCTGAATACTGTTCCAGCCGGAGGAGCCGCTCCTTTCCCACCCGGAACCCGAGTGACTTGAAGAAGTTGAGGCACTTCGATGCAGAGAAGTACGGGCTCTGGAGCGCATATTTCCCGAACAATTCTGCTGTACCGGGATCTTCATGGGCAGCTTCTGCAATGTCAAGACCGACAATGTCCCGGAAATAAGAGTTAAGAATTCGCACACGGTCTGTCTTGTCTTCGGTAAGGGCTACTTCAGGAAACCCGCCATACGTTGCGTATTCCAAAAACATTCTTTCTACTTCACCTCTGCTGGCTGTCGTTTTTTTTAGTTTCACACCCCGAAATGCAAGGTACTCCCGGAAAGAAAGGGGCAACATCTCAAAGGGGATCATTCTGCCCCGTAGCGGTTTATTGGGTACAAGCAGGCTTTTTTGGGACGAACTAACGATCAGGTGCAATTGATCTTTGAGAAGTTCGTGGGAACGGGCGAGCCATCCCTGCCAGTCATACGCACTGGTTATCTCATCAAGGATGAGGTACCCGGTATCCCCAAACCATTTGATGACTTCATCAAGAGCTTCCCGGTTATCTTTAATTCTGCTGTCTTCAAGGTTCACGTACCCGACCATGTGGCCTTCCCGTTTCAGTCTCTGGTACAAAAGCATCAGGAAACTGGACTTGCCAGAGCGTCGGACCCCGGTGATGGCAACAATTTTTGATGCGGATGTGCGGATTATCAGATCGCCATCAAAGTCTCGTGGGTACAGAACTTTTCGTGCTGCGTACTCATTCCATTCTAGAAAGACATCCGCGATCTCCATGTAATATTGTTCTCTGCCAGAACAATTTATACTTTATCCTGTTCCAAAGTAATACAATATATGCCTAGTTTGTTGCCCTGTGCTGTACTGCCAGAGGATGCTCCCGCCGCCCCCGCAACGCATTTTTTGTAATATTCTCATTTTTTGATATGACCGGGTAGCCCCCTGTTTTTTTTTGTCAAAGATGGCTGTTTAAGGTATTTCGACAGGAAAGGATCGAGATCCCAGGCACC
>JBAXMF010000689.1:0-1596 GCA_037134435.1 Methanomicrobiales archaeon
ATATCCTAGATCCGACCAGGTTCGACGTAGGGAATGGAGATCTTCACACGGTCCTCCTCGGACCCGCCGAGAGGGCAGACGTAATTGTTGATTTCTCGCAGTATGCCGGTAAGACCCTCATCCTCTACAATGATGCCCCGGCCGCATTCCCTGCAGGTATCGTCAGTTACGATTATTACACTGGTGGCCCGGACCTGACCAGCACGGGTGGGGCCCCTACGACTCAGCTAGGATATGGTCCGGATACCCGCACCATAATGCAGATCAAGGTGGGCCCGTCAGTCGGGGCCAGTCCCTATAACTTTGCAGCATTACAGGCTGTATTTGCCAAGACCGCCTCAAAGAGAGGCGTCTTTGAGGTATCACAGGAACCGGTCATTATACCTCAGGCCAATTATAACAGTGCCTACAACAAAGTGTTCCCGGCCGATACGTTCGTCCGAATTCAGGACTCCTCAAAGATTTTTACAACAATATCAGGTACCGTTATGGATATCGCTTTCCAACCGAAAGCCCTCCATGATGAGCAGGGAGCAGCGTTCGACCAGTACGGGCGGATGAGCGGGTTCCTTGGACTCGAAAACACAATTACCACGGGAGCTGTCCAGAATTTTGTGATGTATGGGTATGCCAGTCCACCGGTTGATTTGCTCAAGGACTCGATGACGCCAATGTCGGAACCTTCACCCGGGGATGGGACCCAGATTTGGAAGATTACGCACAACGGTGTCGATACACACCCCCTCCATGTGCACCTGTTTAATGTCCAGTTGATCAACCGTGTTACATGGGATGGACGTATTTTACAGCCGGACGCAACAGAGCTAGGCTGGAAGGAGACGTTCAGGACAAGTCCGCTGGAGGACACGATCGTCGCCATGAGGCCAGTGGCCCCCACGTTACCATTCGAGATCCCCAATAGCATCCACCTGATCGACCCGACAATGCCTGAAGGCAAAGTCTTAGATGGACCGGCATTAAACGGATTTTTGGACCCTCAAATGGAACCTGTGACCGTAATTAATCACCTCGTCAACTACGGCTGGGAATATGCCTGGCACTGCCATATCCTTGGTCATGAAGAGATGGACATGATGCATTCGATGCTGTTCGCGGTGGCACCCGTGCCGCCGGTTAATCTGAATGCGGTCAATGTCAGTCCGAATAGTAACCTCAGGGTGAACGTTTCATGGACTGATAACTCCTTAAGTGAGACCGGGTTCTATGTATTGAAATCCACGACCAGCACCGGGCCATGGGCAACACTCGCATATATTCCGTCGAACACAGGACCACAAAAAGGTGCCCGAATTACGTATACTGACACAACGGGGACGCCTGGGACCAGCTATTACTATTGTTCACTTGCCTCCAACCTTATCGGTGACACAGCAATCTACGCACCTCCGTCCATTGGCTTCCCCAAGATGGAGGTCAATTCCAAGCCGAGTAACGTGGCGGGGGTTGCTGATATAAATTCCGCGAAAATTGGGATTTATAAAGATGGGATTTGGTACCTTGACTATAATGGTAATTTCATGTGGGATGGGGTACCTCCAGACAGGCAGTATTTCTTCACTGGATCTGGTTCTGGAT
>JBAXMF010000690.1:0-1591 GCA_037134435.1 Methanomicrobiales archaeon
CATCCTTGTCCAGTGCAGTGATGAGCACAAATGGGTCAATGTGCTGCTTGGTGTCGACCGGCTCTTCGCAGAAGATTCAGGGCAGGAGCCAGACCACGAATAATGTTACGGGGTTACCGTTCCGGAAAATCAGAATCCATGTGATAAGGCACGCACTATATCGTGGACCTGTTTGATCCGAAAAAAAGGAGGCAAATAACGATGAAACAGTGAAAAAGGGCAGGTTGTTATTCCGGGTTGGGAAACCGGGAGACCTGGGCTATACATTAGTAATTTCCATCCGGCAGGGCTCATATCTTTTTATTTTCCGGAGTTACTGGTAAGACGGTGATAAGAAATAATTCAACTTCGGTCCTGTGCAATCATCTCAATCTCGACCATCGCACCGCGTGGTAGTCCGGCGACCTGTACAGTTGAACGGGCAGGAGATGAATTTCCCATATATTCTGCGTACATTTCATTGACAGCACCATAATCAGTCATGTTTGTCAGGTAGATCCGTGTCATTACCACATCGGAAAAGTCAAGACCTGATTCTCCTAATATCCCCTGTAAATTTTTCATAACCTGGGCGGTCTGCCCATTACCTGTGCTGGAAAGATTACCCGTTTCCGGATCGATACCGACCTGGCCTGATGTATACACCAGGTTATCGAAATACACCGCCTGGCTATAGGGGCCGATGGGGCTCGGGGCCTTCTTCGTGAAAATAACCTGTTTTTCGGGAAGGGGGACGAGGTGCAGTACGAGAACCATCACTATCATTCCCATCAGAAAACATGCTATCCCGAGCAGCAGGGTATTTCTATCTCCCGAAAGGTGTGCCATTGAAACAAATTCTCTCCAATTCTATTAATTTGTGATATTATACAAAATATCTGTCTGCCTGCCGTTCATACCGTTTGGAAATAATTGTTAAAATGGGGATGAATGATCACCAGGTCCTTTTGGGATTGGATACAATCAGTGGCTCCCGGACTTCATACGCGATGACCCAAAATGTATTCAAAATGGGATCAATGGTCCAAAATACAGAAAAACCCCGCCCCATTATTTGAAATAACGGGAAAATGACCTGGTTGGAAATTATTTTTGAATTACATCGGAAAGCGCCAGTGTTCCGGTTTAGGGCCCATCAATCGAATCTAACCCCTGCAAAAAATCCTGGTCCCTGCTGTCCAACCTGCCCCCTTCACCAATGGGTATATCCAATGTTATGAATTACTATTGAGATAAGGGGGAGGAGTACCAAGAAACAGCATGATGATGCTCCTTTCTGGATATCGGGCAAGGGTGCCAGCATTGGCGGACGTGGCTCAAGGGGAGGGACAATAGGGTGAATTTGGTTTTTATCGAGTTTATTAAGAGCAACCTCTCCATGGGCAACCGCTTATCCGAATTATTTTACGGGGTGATGATGGTCGCGGTCATCACCGGTCTTATGAATGACGATCTGCCCCCCACCCAGGGCACGCTCCACCTCTTGTTTATTGCCGCACTTGCCACCAACCTGACCTGGGGAATCATCGATGGTGTCACCTCGATGTACGGGGGACTGGTAAACCGTGCTGATTATAACAATATCGCCAAC
>JBAXMF010000691.1:0-1591 GCA_037134435.1 Methanomicrobiales archaeon
TGCATTCACATCGTCAAAAATATCTGCAATCTCCTCTTTCAGGATATATGCTTTGTATATCGGCTCATTTGAGTTCAACAGTTGTTCCAGGCTTTCAATATCCTTTTCATCAGTAAGATTTTTTCGTCGGTGAAGAATCAGGAATCGTTTATGTTTCATCACTTTTCTCGTTTCTTTATCTGCTTGTGCAAATACACGTCGGCGAATCTTGTCAAGCACTTCGTTTACTTTCTTGATAACATGGAATTTGTCAAACACAATATCCGCGTTCGTATTCTTCCGTACACTCCCAACATATGCATCCCACATATCCATGCAGCAGACTTGAATCTTCATAGACTTCTCTGGACCGAGTTCCTGAAAAAACTCATCAAGTGTTTCTGTTTTCCGGTCGAATCCAATCCAGATTACTTTTCTTGCGGGGATATCCCGGACAACGGTGAGATACTTATGCCCTTTCTGATATGCAATTTCGTCGACACCGATAATTGTTGGATTTATCGTCTTTAAGTCCACCAATTTGTCTTGTATTGATCGCTTATCGATTTCTTTGACGGTTTTCCAATCAAGATTCCATATCAGACTTGCATCGGTAAGTGTCATCATCGAGGTACACACGGATATCTCTTCTTCGAGTGATTTGCTACAACGGGAATAAGGTCGTACAAAATCCAGATATTCGATTCCTCGATATCCGCAGGAACACTGGATTTTATTCTCTTCAAATTGGATGTTGCTTGTTTTTTGACGAAGATTGAGATCACGTATTACACGGGTATAAGTTTCTTCTATTGTGGTATGATCCGATCCACAAGCTGGGCACTTGGACGGCCCTACTTTTTTCAGGATAACCAATACTTCTTTTTTGATCTCTTTGAGATCAAATAGTTTATATCCCAGAAACGAAAATAGGTGTTCGAATACACGTTTGTATTTGCTCCGTTTGGGTTTCATTGCAACTGTAAAATTTCAAACGGAGGTTTATTATCCATTTTGTCCCTTTTACGGAGATCCTAAATCTGGAGAAGAACCAAACAAATTGAAACAACAGATGTGGAAAACTTCAACAGTATTCTCCGTGGAAGATTGGGTCGTCTTGTAAGAAAGACCAAAGGCATTTCCAAAAAGAAAGCGGCGTTAAATTATGCTTTAGGATTTTTTCAATTTTATTGGAACTGGATGGACCCATTACCCTGTAAAAAGACACCGATAATGATCGAAAATCTATCAGATCATATTTGGAGCTGGAATGATTTTTTATTCTATCATTTTGCGGTCTAAATTAGGACAGTGCCCAAAACAGCGATGAGCCATTTAGTTCTCACTTGCAGTCAATTGAACCGCCTTGCCCAGGTGCGACCCGAGGAGGCGTCGCACCGACCCCCATCAGGGGGTGGGTTTTCTCACAATACAGGGGTTTGGGGGGCGACAGCCTCCATAAGATTATAGGACAGCGACCAGATTTACTCACTCAACATAGCGAAGAGCTTGATACTTATCCACACATCGGCATCTGCAGAGATCGCACTGCCAGAATAACCGGTTAGATCTCCCGATATCCAGCGTCAGAGAGTGATATGGGAACCGTGGA
>JBAXMF010000692.1:0-1590 GCA_037134435.1 Methanomicrobiales archaeon
TGATCAAAAGATAACTTGGAGCATGTTTTTACATGCATCAATTAAGTATGTATAACTAGGACATTACCGATTATCATCGTTGATAGACAAAGAAGAGGTTCTACCCCCATCGTTTGTCGTGCGATCCAAACTTGAGACATAACGATTTTTTTGGAATTCGAAACATTTACGGTAACATGGATAACGATGTGTTCGTCCTGGCATTTATCAGTCCGCACGTGGGACCCTGCATTAATCAGGGGGTGGACATAAGTTGATGGTGTTAGCCCAAGGAATTATTATTTGTTTCCCCTTTTCAATCACCCTTTCGGGAGACCGTTTCAGAAAGACGGCCTTTAAACAATAATAAGAATTGTTATTTGGAAAAGAGCTTAAGGGTACCGTTTTTACAAGTTATAAAAACCTGTCCCCCTCCCGGATGGGTGGAATCAGGACGTCTTCTTACCACATTGGGAGCAGAATTTTTCATCGGGACGTAAAGCGGACCTGCAATTGGCACACAAAATGGAAATTTTTGCACCGCAACTGGAACAGAATTTCGAGGGCTGCTGCATCACCGTTCCGCATAGCAGGCACATATAGATGGGGGGTTGTGCGACCTGCTCTTTTTCCGGTCCAACGGGTGTTTCCTGCACATTACTAACCGTCGACGAAGTGATGACACTGTCACTGATCCTGATGCCATTCGCCGGTGACTCAGCTCCGGCAGATTCAATGGTGGATTTTGTGATAACTGAATCCTTCACCGTTGAACCTCCGCCACCAGATGATTTGACCGTAGAACCTGTGAGAACAGCATCTTTTATGATATTTCCCTGTCCCAGGTTGATCGCAGCATCGTTGCCGGCATTGATAATAATCGTCTGTGGGACCTTGTCTGCCCCGTTTGAAGCCAGGGGGAGGCTGGCAAACCAGTCGAGGTCAACCCCCGCACTTGCAATCGCACCCCCGACCTTTTTTGTGTTATCCTCCCATTGTTTCTCCAGGTGGGTGCGTATTGAGTCCCTGATGGCCGCATCCCCGAGGATGTCATCCATGCGGGGTTTCATTGATACCGAATATTCCTTTAACAGTGAAATGGTTTTCTCATCTTTTGACTTGATTTTCCTGGCAATCTCGTTCTTTGAAAGAATCCTGAAATAACTGAATTTCTCAATTGTTTCATAGGCCTCGATCTCACTGGCATTGAAGTACCCGGACCCCTCGAACTGTTCGTTGTTCTGTTGAAATACCAGGGCAAGGAGCAGGAGCGACGCATCAAAACGGGCTGAAAAATGAACCGCTAAGTCACTGAGAAATTTTCCGCAGTCCCCGTTGCGGTAACGATCGGCATTTGTTTTTATCTCATTCCAGAGCGCCTGCCGTTTGTCGTACGGTTCATTGCGGATAGCAACTCCGCTATCAAGAACGAACTTGGATGGTATGAGAAGCTTATCAATACACTCGCGATTGCCTTCTTTGAACATAGCCGTGCCACCTTGGTCCCATTTTAATATCCGAATTAACGATATCGTGGGAGACTATTCCGATATGGTACTAGTGAGAGCTCGTAAAATAAAGTATCTCCGGGGGTCCCCCTTGGTGCACTGG
>JBAXMF010000693.1:0-1589 GCA_037134435.1 Methanomicrobiales archaeon
CCTGAATTGCCCCGGTTAATCCGGGACGGCCTGAAAGGTAAAGAGAGCAGGATTCCTGCAGAACTGGCACTCACCGAGCGTTCCCAGCCATGCACCATCACCATTCAACCAGTCTTTTTCGAGAGCGGGGACTCGGGTGTCGCCCTCATTGTCGACATTTCAGCAGGTCCCAGGTATTTTAACCGCACCGAAGACGACAGAGATGATTTGCTGAGCGAACTGGACATGACAGAATATATCTGCAGGTTCACACCGGACGGTACGCTCACCTATGTCAACCGGCCTTACAGTGACCTTCTGCACAAAGCCAGAGCCGATCTTATCGGTCATCGGTGGCGGCCAACGGTCCCTGAAAGCGAGTACAAAA
This sequence comes from Methanomicrobiales archaeon, assembly GCA_037134435.1. Taxonomy (GTDB): domain Archaea; phylum Halobacteriota; class Methanomicrobia; order Methanomicrobiales; family Methanospirillaceae; genus CAIKOD01. Next base: position 368 of record JBAXMF010000693.1, read on the forward strand.
AGATCAAACAATGCCTGGTTTCTCTGGACTCCGCCAATCCGGTAGCATCACTGGAGTTCAAAGTGGTCACGTCCCGGGGGGATTCCCGCTGGCAGCGGTGGAAATTCAGGATGTTACCTGACCTGCATGAGCAGGCCGAAGAGTACATGGGTACCGGTAGTGACATCACCGAAATTAAAAAAATCGAAGAGCAGGCCAGAAATGGGGCAGAAGAGATGGCGAGCCTGGTACGGAAGCGCGAGGCTGAGTTCCAGGACTTAAACCGCCAGATCTATGATGAGATCGCCAGCCATGAGAAAACTCATTTTCAGCTCCAGTTTACACAGTTTGCGATGGATAAAGCCTCGTACATGATCACGTGGATCAATTTCGAAGGCCGGTTTATGTACATGAACCGGGAAACCCAGGAGGTGCTGGGTTACCGGTACCGCGACATGAGTACGAAAAAAATCCAGGATATCATTGGGGGGGCATTCTCATTTCCGTGGGACGAGATCTGGGAGACAATAAAACTGGACAGGAATTACACGTTAGAGACCATACTGATGACACGAAAGGGGGAAGAGGTCCCTGTTGAAATGGTCCTCAATTACCTCGTGTTCAAGGACAAACAGTACTGCTGCTGTTTTGCAAAAGATATCACCCGCCGTAAACAGGCTGAAGAGGCGCTCCGGGAGACGAATGAATATCTTAATAACCTGTTTGACTACGCCAATGCCCCGATTATTGTATGGGACCCTGAGTTTGTGATCACCCGGTTCAACCATGCCTTCGAGGACCTGACATTCAGATCTGAGCAGGAAGTCATTGGACAGCAGCTTCTTATCCTGTTCCCGGAAGATAGCAGGAAAAGATCACTTCTCCAGATAAAAAAGACCCTTGAAGGGGAACGCTGGGAGGCCGTTGAGATCCCGATTCTTATAAAGGATGGCAGTACCCGGACGGTGCTCTGGAATTCGGCGAATATCAGGGATATGGAAGGCAGGATAATCTCTACCATCGCCCAGGGGGTTGACATCACTGAACGCAAACTGGCTGAAGAGGTGTTAGAAAAGAGTGGGTGGAACTTCCGCGCAATATTCGACCGTCATGATTCCGTCATGCTCATGATCGAACCGGAAACCGGAAAAATCGTTGACGCAAATCGGGCCGCGGAACGTTTCTACGGCAGGTCCAGGAAAGTGCTCTGTGCACAATCCATCGATGAAATCAATACCCTGCC
>JBAXMF010000694.1:0-1588 GCA_037134435.1 Methanomicrobiales archaeon
TTCATATCCAATAACTTCGAATTATATTCTTACAGATCCATCGATGGCATGAGATTAGGAAAACAAAATTATGCATTTTTCTGCAGTTCATTTTCTAAAAGCCATTTCCATACCGGTTTAATGGTTACCGTTCTGTCACCGGCCTTCCTGGTGTCCTCCTGGTCATTCGTCAGGATAAGACCACTATCCAGTTGGAACGTCTCCATCGCTTCAAATAAACCCTGAAATTCGCGTTCCATATTTTTGTCGTTCATTTCATAACATACCTGAATTACACCGGTTATGCGCCGGCCATCTTTTATTATAAAATCGCATTCCCTTTTGCCTGAAAAATAAAATGTATCCCTTCCTCTTCGTTTAAGCTCGATGAACACGATATTCTCAAGGAGCCGCCCCCTATCCGGAGACATGGAAAAACCACCAAGTATTGAAAATGCATTATCGATAACATAGATCTTCCTCGGAGAGCTCAATTGTTTTTTTATTGAGTAATCAAACCGTGAAAGCTCGAAGAAAAGGTAGGCACTGCTCAAATATGTAATATATTCCTTGACCGTGATCGCATTGGACAATCCGAGACTCTTTTTCAATGAATTGTAGGTAAAAGGAAGGGATATCATCGATAAAAGGATCCCCACGAGTTCCCGTACGAGCCGTTGCTGCCTGATAGAGTACCGGGTAATGATATCGCGGTAAAGGATATTGTCATAGAGTGTTTTGATATATTCCTCGTCTGCGTTTAGGAGGTATTCCGGCATTCCGCCCTGTTCCCGATATGCAGCAAACGCCATTGTCAGTCTGACCTTCTCCTCCGGAATATATGGAGAATCCTTTCCGATTGTAATCTTTCTGATACGTAGATATTCTGCAAAGGAAAAGGGGTATAGTTCGAATACCCTGTACCTCCCGGTCAGACGGGTTCCGAATTCCCTGCTCAGCAGGGAGGCGTTCGAACCGGTGATCAGTACTTTCTTCCCACTGTCCTGGAGCCGCCTGACAAATGTCTCGAACTTGTCGACGTTCTGTACCTCATCAAAGAAATAGATGTCTGGTGCACCGTATACTTCTATCAGGACCTCGTTCAAGTCCTCAAATTCTTCGGCATTAAATGTGAGGAGCCTCTCATCTTCAAAATTTACATAACAGAACCGCTCCCTGGTATCCATTACCTGCTTCAGGAGCGTGGATTTCCCGGACCGTCTGATCCCGGTAATGATCAACACTCTATTGTCATCAAACGCCTGGAGGACCTCTGCAAGGATCCTCCGCTCAATGAAATCTCCGCTCTTTTCGATCCGGCTCTTCTGCTGAACCACGACAGAACGGAGGACCTCCCGGGATGCCATAGTAATTACTAATTAGCATTGTTAATATATTTTACTCATCAGTAATTAGTAGAATTTTAAAATTGGGCTCGGCCGTACGAGTATCGAATAAAACAACCAAATATGGCCCGAAATATCGAAGCAATCCGAAAATGGAGGGAACATCACCCCTCCTTACCAGACTTCCCCCGCTTTCGTTCGTTCGTTGAGCCCGCATTTGCCTTCTTTTTCTTTCGGTAACGTTCCCGCGATTTTGCAGCGAT
>JBAXMF010000695.1:0-1588 GCA_037134435.1 Methanomicrobiales archaeon
ACACCTGGCCAACGGTTGTGCAAGTTCGGGTCAGGCCAACTGCGGGCGGTTGTGCTGCGCTACGAAACCACCACCCTTTGCCGGCTCCTTTTTCGGAGCACTTGGATTTTTGGCAGGTACCGGCAGAGGTTTTGCCCGTTGATGCAAGGGCCCACGTGCTTGCCTTATTTTAAAGCAGTGCCCATGCGCCTTTGTTTCGCCTGGGTTGGAGGGTGGGCGTCTTGGAATCCGATTTCAATTATAGGCTAAAGCTCATAGAATCCATGAAATTAATTCCATAGGTCAAAAAGTATCAATAATTAAACCTGCTTTCATATTCTTTATGGTCAAACCATTCAATAATCACTGCAATTGTGCCTTCTTCTGCACTCGCCACCGCATAAACCAGCCTATGAGATGATGAGATATTATTTTTCCAGAGATTGCTAATCCTGTATGCAGTGAGATATTTCTTTGGGATCTGCTTTTTTGGAATCTGGATACCACAAAAGATATTCTCAACAAGGGTATCGATTGCTTTATTCAGTAGCGAATAGAGAGCCTTTTCCTCATACGTCCCCTTTTCCAAGGAGAGATACTGTTGTTTGATTTCTTCGCTGGCAAAATAGATTGAAACTTTCATCGTACCTTGAGATCTTCACGGCCGAGGTACCGACGTACGAGGTCTGGGTTATGAATCCAGCAGATTTTTCCCTTTATATCAACTGCTATCTTAACCGATTCCAGAAGGTAATCGATTATTTTATTGAATGTTGGATATTCCACTTGCTTGGGGAGATTTTTCCAGACACCTGTTTTATGGAATTCTCCGCTATGCTCCTCGATGAATACTTCTACCATTTTAATAGTCTCCAAATTAGGGGAATGTCCTTTATTCAGTAAAGATGGAACCATCTAGAATTGTTTGATTGTATAAATATATATAATTATTCTTCACACAAGAAGAATATATAATTTTGATACAGCCTCACCCCTAAAGCGGAATACAGAATCGGCCCTTAATTAATGCAATATTTACACAAACCATTCAGAACGCTCATCAAAGTTATTATGAAGAACCGGGGTAAAATCATTACACAGATTAAAAATCCCATACCTCTGTTCATGGGAATGAATCAGCACGGTGAGAAAAATAGTTCCCCAGATCCAGAGTGAAGGATACGATGCCCTCGTTAATGCGCTTGGATCGGAAGAAATATCTTAAGAATATGACGGTGAAACAGATAGGATAAGAAATTCTTGAGTTGCAGCGATAACTCTGAATTTTTTGTTGTTGTGTCACAACATCGGCTAAGATCATCCCACCCCAGCCCCGTCATCGCTAAAGTGAGTAGGTATCCCCTTGCCATACCACACTTGGCCGACCCCCTTTTCGGGGCACTTCGGGTTTTGGCCGGTACCGACAGCGGTTTTGCCCCCGTCGGGTTCCAGACGTCCGGCACCCACGGGTACCAAACATTGCGGCACTGGGGAGTTGATGGGGAAATAGCGAGGTGCAACACCTGGCCAACGGTTGTTCAGGTTCGGGTCAGACCAACTGCGGGCGGTTGTGCGGTGGTCCGAAACCACCACTCTTTACCGGCCCCAT
>JBAXMF010000696.1:0-1582 GCA_037134435.1 Methanomicrobiales archaeon
GTTTTTTAGCTGTTTGAACAATCGTCAGAAACGTATCTTGGGCTTTTGTCCCTTCTGCGGTGATAGTGTGCAGACTCACATCCCGTTTTCGTACCTGGACCCGTGCACCTAGTTCAGCTGCATTATTATGAAGTGGAGTTTCCGGGTTTTCGAGAACTACCAGTAATTCCTGTTTGTTATTGGCAATTCTCTGAATCCGCTCATCCAGATCACCGTAACCCGTTTTTGTCGCAAATACGCGATCAAATTCTCGTTCAAGTCTACGGGCATCTTCAGGCGAGTGGTTCACCTTGTACTCGTTCAATTTTTGATAAAAATCCCAAAATCTTTCCAGATAATTTTCTAATAATTCGCGGTTGAGTGTAACCGTAGGATTGAGTTTTTTCAGATGTCTCCCTTCATGTACCCAGCATAGTGCATGTATGAAAGCGATATGAGCGAATTGAGGTGCAGCATCACTCATAAGTATTTCAATCGCAGGCCACTCTTTCTGGGAATGGTAGTATGAGATTGCTCCTGCCTCCTTTATCCTGCGTATCAGACCGTCTCTCTGCGTTGTATCTGATGGCAATGACTGCAACCAAGGCTCAAGTGATTCTGCATCGAATGTTTGAGCAAACACATTTTTCTGCAGATAGAGAATGATTTTATTTGGGACTCTAAAGGTCTTCATTAAGTCGAAACTTGCCGAATCAAACGTAAATCTTATTTCATGTTCACAAAACAAAATCTCCAAAACCGTCAATCGATCTTTATGCGGTCTGGTGAGGAATGCCGTGTAAAATTCATTGCACAGAATATGCGTATGATATTGACATCCATTCACACGGGCACCCGTATCATCGATCTGCTGATATCGTGTTGAACTCAAACCTGCGTTGATTATCTCGGCGTACTCCTCATGGAACATATCGAGATTTTTGGTTAAAAACCTGGAAATGGTAGACTTGGATAATAAAATTCCAAAGTAGGCAAGAAATGTGTGGATTGCTGATTCTGATACATTACAACCGTATTTTAATGTCAGGATTAATGCACGTATATGAGGGCCGAACTCGCCTCTATATCCTTTAGGTCGCATTGCACGATATGTCTTATTTTCCGTAGCGGAATACCATACTTCCACTTTGTACAGGATGTTATCGGTTACTATTTTTATATCTTGAACGATTACGTCATCAAACCCTTTGAAGACAGCATCTGCGGGAAGCTCTTCGCGAGGTATCCTGACTATTTCCTCTCGATCAATTTTGACTTTTTGATTTCTTTCACCACGTCCCTTGTTCGGTTTAGGGTGAAGATTTTTTCGTTCATCTTCAGATGAGTAATCTGTAGATTTCGGAGGTTTCTGCTTTTTATTCTCAAATTTTGGTTTCCCTTGTTCTCCCTTAAGACGGTTATTTTCATCACGTAATTCCTGAACCTGAATCTTGAGGATTGCAATTTCTGACAGTTGAGACTCGATGATATTTACTAATCGAAGTAATGTTTCAGGAGTGAAAAATTCGTTGAGGTTTTTATGGGTTATAGAATTTAAGAAAATTAAGTCCTGATTAGGCAGAGACACATCCTATAATATTAT
>JBAXMF010000697.1:0-1581 GCA_037134435.1 Methanomicrobiales archaeon
TGATCTTTCTATTTGATCCTGCTTTTGCGTAATCCCTATTACCCATGGGAACGGCTACTGGTCTGATGGGAATGGTGTGCCGTTTTTTTATCTCCGTGGTATCCCGAAGTCCCTATTTTGAAACGTGACTCCTTTTTTCCCGGTTGCCAGGTAGTACCTGCCTGGGTCAGAAATCCGTGCCCCGGATTCCCGAATTCCTGCGTGTCCACAGGCCCCCGGTCTTTGTGTTTGTTGACCAGGTATGCGATTATATTCATGTGTCGCCGGGATAATCTAATAAAGAATAACCATGGCTGATGAGGAAAGACTGGTACCCCTACAATCCGGGAAAAAAGCTCTCCTGACAGGTCCCCCCTTTTACCTCCCGGAATTTGAAACGTCTTACCGGTATATCATCGATGAATACGAAGTTGCCCCCCGGGATATTGCCATTTTCATGCCGTGTGCCGTCCGGAAGCCCTACAGTACAAGCCCGAGCCACCGGGTTATCAGGAAAATAATTTCCGGGATTTTCGAACCACAGGATTATCATATTGTGATCTTTGGTACCTGCGGGATTGTCCCTGCGGAGCTTGAGGAGATGTACCCGTATGCACATTACAAGTACATGCTTGGAAAATGCAAGGATGAAAAAATCCAGGCGGACTTCCTCAAAATTGAGACCGGACGGGTCAAAGGTTACATGGAAAAGACCCGGAATGTCTACAAGTACCGGCTCGCTTACTGTATCGGGGTCTTTCGGGAGGCCCTTATCCTGGGGTCAAAGGAAGCGGGTGTCCCGATAGATATGGTCCTGCCAACCCGTGATATGATCAACAAAATAATTGAGGAAGACTGCCCGTTCGAGGAAGGAAGCCTTTTAATGGACGAATACCTGGAGGAGTTCTCCATGGGGCTGGAAAGAATCAAAAATTCCCTGTACGGGCCGGTTCGACCTTAATTTTGGGTCTGTTTGGGTTTCGTGCACAGGCATGGCAGTGCAGACGTCCATGGGCTCTTATTTGGCCCGGGTTTCTCCGGGGGTATATCCCACAGACGAAGGGCTGGAAATCCCACCCCTGCCACGGGTCTGGTATGGTACCGGATGAAGGCCTCGAAAATTCCACTCGTCAAAGAGCAATAGAATGGCCACCCGGGACCTGGAATGAATTGGAAAAATATGATTATTGCTTTTTGGAATGATGCAGCATCTCATGCTGCTCCATGAGCTGTTTGTACATCTCTTCCCCGACACATTCCTTTGCATGGCTGCACCACTGGACGCACGAAACAATATCGTTGTAAATAATAAAGCCGCATTTCTGGCATGGGACCTTAAAATCGTTGGAAAATACCTCGACCTCCTCACCGCACCCGGGGCATTTTTTAATTGCAAGTGTCGGTGTCCGCTGGTCTGCGGCACCCGGGCAACGGTCAAACATCGTTATCCACCACGGTCCTGTATTCCTTCAGGAGTGCTTCTGTATACGGCCCGGTTTTCTTTGACGGGATATAATTGAACTCATTGACCCGCTTAATAAGTTCGACTGCGATCTTTTCGTCATCGCTGATTTTCAGTTTTTTCACTTCGTTGATAATAAA
>JBAXMF010000698.1:0-1576 GCA_037134435.1 Methanomicrobiales archaeon
AGGCTTTCGGAAGTCAACCCTCCCTGCCGGGAATTTGGTTTCCCAAGTAATAGGATGGACCAGTATAACTTGTTCAACAGCAATATTCTCCCTCCCGGGCGGCGCGAGGCTTTATCAAGGGGTGAAACAGTGAGATTTGAGATCACAGCCGGTCGGGAGATTTTTTTCCCGTTAAAACCATCCTGTCACCTGGATGTGCTGATTACTCCTCTCTTTTCCTCTCACGATGAGTCATCGTCGGGATATATTATGCAGGTCCGAAAGATCCCGGGAAATGTACAAAAAGACCTCATTCTTGCAACATAAGTTGACCAGGCACGATTTTTTCCGCAGGTAACAAAGAATATTGTTGAGATTCCTGTATCTTTTTTAGTGTGAACTGCGCGTAACCTTAATAACAACTGAAAAGATATCCCCCTCTTGCAGTACCGGGCCCAGGGATGACCTGATGAAATTTTACAGGGGTGCCTCCCTGGAATCATAAGTGTGAACTCATTGCGGCTTATTCTCATGGCATCCATGGAATTGAAGATTCGGTAATATCAGGATCTACAACGAGACTGAATCCTTCATCTGCACTGAAGTGGAAATAGCTGACAATCAGTCGACCGGTTATTGTTGCGAACCGTGCTGGATTGGGGTTCTGCATACAATTCGGTTCACTCTACCCCATCCCGCCAAAAATGGAGTAAAAGCCCGGTTGACGGTACATCTGATTTACCCGAATCCTTTGCTTGCTCTGCCACGTCAGTCTTCGTGAGGAGGTTATATCTGATGAACAGCATTATTGATGAGACGATTAAGTCTGCCAGGTGTGGATGAAATCATTAACTGGACCATGTATGGGCCATACCCAGGGTAGTTCTGTTCAGACCTGAAACGATTGAATATTCTGTCTGTGCCACGATCAGTTGACCACCTCTTTCATTGGTGATGCGGGGAAATTTATTCATGATTATACTCGCGGCCCCGGGACTTCCGGATCACCGGTAAAAAAAGGTTACTCCATCACCGGTCGCTGGTGAGGTTCCCAGGATACAATCCCACAAAATGACTATGCTCCCATTGAAACCTGTAACCGGGCCTGTACAGAGAATTATACTCCATGTAGATATGGATGCTTTTTTTGCAGCGGTTGAGATGCGGGAACACCCTGATCTCAGGGGGCGCCCTGTTATCGTCGGAGCGGACCCAAAAGAGGGGAAAGGCCGTGGTGTCGTTAGTACCGCATCCTACGAGGCACGGGTATTTGGTGTGCATTCTGCGATGCCGATCTCAAAGGCCTTCCTGCGGTGCCCCGGAGGCGTATTTGTCCGCCCCCATTTTGACCTGTACGTCCAGGCATCGGAGGAAGTGATGGAGGTCGCAAAGAGCACCTCTGAACGGATTGAGCAGGTAGGTATTGACGAGGCCTATCTCGATATCTCCCTGGCCGGGAACTATCGGGGCGCCCGTGCGATGGCCGTAGCCCTGAAAGAGGCCATCCTGAATAAAACCGGTCTTACCTGTTCGATCGGTGTCGGCCCCTCAAAAGTCGTGGCCAAAATTGCATCTGACTACCGGAAACCCGATGGGC
>JBAXMF010000699.1:0-1575 GCA_037134435.1 Methanomicrobiales archaeon
CAGTACTCTTAAATCAAACGTCTTCTCCCCCATTCTTCTCGTCATTTCTGTGAAAAGTTAATCACATTTCTATCCTTCCAATTCTGCATACTCTCATCAAATGTCACTGCGCGTTTAACTTACTGGGGTAGGTCAAAACCGCTATATCTTGACATTTATAAATTTTAGCGAAAATTTTGCCTTATTTCTGCAAAACTATATAAACTGATAAAAACCTCCTTTATGCCATCCAAAGGTAAAACAAAGGATAAATTGAAGGTTTATGTGAAAATAAACCCCATTATCGCGGTTCGAGGTGCATCACTACTTAAATCGCATATCACTCTATTAGGGGTCACCCGGACGAAACCCGATATTGTGTTCGATGCTGCCATTACCATGGCAGGAATGAACGAATCTGTATCAGGGATCACGCATATCCGGGATAACCTACCCTCTAATACAACCCTGCTCAAGGAATTCCATGCACTGGAGTATGATCAACTCCGAAAAACCTCATCTGACATTTTATGGGAATCGGCAGGACGGATAATCCGAAAAGGACAAACATATTCGTTTGCAATCGATGCCACCATGGACCCTTACTACGGAGACAAAGAGAATCTAGCTATCATCGGCGGTCAAAGCAAGCACTCGACCAATTACTTTTATGGCTACATAACGCTCGCCGTGACGGACAAAGGGAGGAGATTAACTCTTGCTGCGCTCCCTATGGAGAAAGGAGTACCCCAATTGACCTACATCAGAACATTCTGTGAAGAGATTCAACGGCGGGGGTGCCGTATTCAGGTTCTATGCCTTGACAGGGGGTTCTATGCAGTGGAGATAATTGCTTATTTCCAGGAGAATCAGATACCCTTTATCATACCGGCGAAGAACATGAGCGAAGAGATGGAACAGAATCTTTCCGGAAGAACCTCACATATTTTTCCCTATACCATTAAGGGCAAGGACAAAGCCGTTTCGGTGCAGGTCTTTGATATTGTGAAGTATCGCAAAGGGAAGGGGAAAAAGAAAGGTGTCGTTCATCATCCGTATGTGTTCTTTGGTATATCGGCCAACAAAAATTTGATAGAATCACATTATCGTCACCGTTTTGCGATTGAGTCAACATACCGGGAAAGGAACACCGTACGTGCCAAAACATCCAGCAAGGACCCGGTGATTCGGTATTTCTACTTCATTGTTGCGATGTTATTGAGGAATGTATGGATTGCTCTACAATGGGAGATGTTTGCCAAGATCCAACGCGGTCCGAAGGTAGTACTGGCGGATATGTTCAAGTTTAAGCATCTTATCGCGATCCTGATAGAAGTGGGTAGTCAGCAATTCCCGCTTAAAGATATCAGTTGCTTGCAAGGGTTCAGTCACGGCTAATCCTTTTGTTCCGGGCATGAATGGTGCAATTTCATTAGCGAATGCTTTCGACCTTTTCTCGGTTTTTGTAGTGTCATCATTACCAAAAGATGATTAGCATGGTTCAGATGCAGTAGATCAGGAGAGAACACACTGTCATCTGCCTAGTCAGTCATTTCGAAATGATCATTTCAAATGTACTTAACTCATAGCTATGAG
>JBAXMF010000700.1:0-1574 GCA_037134435.1 Methanomicrobiales archaeon
CAGGGCCGTAGGGGCATCAGGTGGACCCGAATGGATGATCGCGCCCCGCGAGGTTTATCCCGCGGCCGGGGTACTTGCCATCCCGTGCAATGATCCCGCATTGCCGGGAATTCTGAATTCACACCTTGCAACATTCTATGTCCTTTCAATGGCCCGGAAAAAGGGGATGCCAGGATATCTCCTCCCGCACCTCATGAGATTTCCCCTGCCGATCCCTGAAACCGAGGACCCTTCCGATACCAGGCTCTTCAAAAAGATAGCCCACCTCGTGGAGAGACGGTATGCACTCGGGAAAGCAGGTGACGCTACCGTACCGGACAGGGAGGTCACGGGTATCAATGAACACATGCGGAGATGTGATGAAGAGATTGACACCCTCGTGTATGAACTATACGGTATGTCCACCGGCGATATCGGCAGCATCGAAGACTGGTTGTCACATGAAGACCGGCTGTAAACTACATCAAAATCATTTTAAATAACTCAATCCAGGCAATGAGGGTCATTTTTTTTATTTTTATTTTTATTTTCCCATGCCAAAACACGGTGGCGGGTTTTCAATTCAACAGGTATTTTAATCGGGGAATTCATCTACATCTATAGGACTGTACCTGACGAGGCCATACATTACAGGTCCAGGCACCTGTGACAAATTCAATATTAACAGGGATATTTCTCTATGATCTCCGTCCTCCTCATTGAAGATGACCGTGACATGCTTGGAATAACAAGGGCTTACCTTACGAAGAAGGGTACGATCTCGGTCCATACGGCAGTGTCTGCGGGTGAGGCCCTCGGACTGTTGAGGACGAAAAATTACGATGCAATTGTCTCTGATTACCAGATGCCGGATATGAACGGGATCGAACTCCTCAAGGACCTCCGCGCATCGGGAAATGATATCCCGTTTATCATATTCACCGGCCGTTCACGTGAGCAGGTGGTTATCGAGGCGTTGAACAACGGGGCTGATTTTTACCTGCAGAAAGGCGATGAGCCGAATGCACAGTTTATCGAACTTGAGAATATGATAATCCAGGCGACAGCACGGAAGAAGGCCGAAAATTTTCTCAGGGAATCGATCCGGAGACTTTACGATATTATCAGTTCCCTTCCCGATGCGACGCTGGCAATTGATCGCGGGGGTAATCTAATCGCCTGGAACCGGGCGATGGAAGAACTGACCGGGGTCCCTGCACACCAGATGCTTGGGCTGAATGAACCAGACTATTCCCTTGCCTTCTTTGGGAAGCGACGTCCCCTGCTGATTGACCTTATTTTTGCCACCGATGAGGAGGTTATGGACTATGGCTATTCCGGGGTGAAACGAAAAGGGACTGCGTTGATCGCGGAATGGACGGCTATCTTACAGTCCGGAAAAAAGACCCTGTGGGGGATTGCTACCCCGTTGTTTGATGAACAGGGGGCCCTGGCCGGAGCAATTGAATCAATACGGGATATCAGCGGGACCCGGGAAGCAGAAGAAGCCCGCTTTCAGAGTGAAGTTAAATTCAGGGGGATCTTTGAGCATTCCCCCGTGGCAATAGCAATATTCGATGAAAATGGCAGGCTTT
>JBAXMF010000701.1:0-1561 GCA_037134435.1 Methanomicrobiales archaeon
TCAGTCGGTGATACATAGAAATTTGTCGGGTCACTTACTGTTACGGTTGCTGCCGGGGCACTTGCTCCCACAATCTGGGTACCCGTGTACCAGGAAAGCTGTGTCCCTGGTGTTACCCCAATTAACTTAAGTCCCTGCTCACCGATGAATACGTCTTTACCGGGGTAAATGTTTTGAATAATGGGAGCAGGTGTTGGAGTAGGTGGTGGTGGAAGTGTTGATGAAATGGTTACGGTTTGGACTGCCGAAATAGTCTTTCCAATGTAGTCGTTACCAGATGCATCTTTATAATTATCCATCATTCCGTTGAGGTTGCACTCTGTCCAGAATGTATAACTGCCGTCTGGGTAAGTCCTTGCGTTATTTGAGCCGAGGAACCCGGTTGCCCAACCTTGGTGGCTGTTAAGCAGGAGCGGGATATTGTTCCAGTAATATGGCATGGTATTCGGAGCTTGATTTAACAAGGATTGGTTGATCGTGGTGTCCTGGTGGAGGTAGGAATGTACTGTTCCATCGGGGGCCTTAACCTTAATATTCATGAATCCTGTCGTTCCGGACCTGCGTTCTGCTGGAATAACGGCAAGATTAGTTTCTATACGGAAATTAAGGAAATCTCCTGCCGGGATACTCTTGCCCGTAACCTCCTTGCCCGTCTGTTGGTCATAAACCCTCACACTTTGTGAGGGATCGTTTACAATAATCCCTACTAAATCGGTGCTACCAATGTACCAGTTTCCAGTACGTCCGATGAAATCAGTCGGTGATACATAGAAGCTGCTCGGGTTTCCAACGGTTACTGTTGCTGCCGGTGCACTTGCTCCCACAATCTGGGTACCGGTGTACCAAGAAAGCTGTGTCCCTGCAGTCACGTTTATTAATTTAAGTCCCTGCTCACCGATGAATACGTCCTGGCCAGGGTAAATATTTTGAATAATTGGGACAGGTGTCGGGGGAGGTGTTGGGGGAAGCGTAGATGAAATGGTTACGGTCTGAACTGCCGAAACGGTCTTTCCAATGTAGTCGTTACCAGATGCATCTTTATAATTATCCATCATTCCGTTGAGGTTGCACTCCGTCCAGAATGTATAACTGCCGTCTGGGTAAGTCCTTGCGTTATTTGGGCCGAGGAACCCGGTTGCCCAACCTTGGTGGCTGTTAAGCACGAGCGGGATATTGTTCCAGTAATATGGCATAGCATTCGGAGATTGGTTTAACAATGATTGGTTGATCGCGGTGTCCTGGTGAAGATAGGAATATACGGTCCCATCGGGGGCCCTGACCTTGATGTTCATGAATCCTGTCGTTCCGGAATTACGTTCTGCCGGAATAACGGCAAGATTTGTCTCAATGCGGAAATTAAGGAAATCTCCTGTCAGGATACTCTTGCCTGTAACATCCTTACCCGTCTGCTGGTCATACACCTTCACATTCTGTGAGGGGTCATTTACAACAATCCCTACTTCAGAGCTGGTACCAATGTACCAGTTTCCAGTACGCCCAACGAAGTCAGTCGGTGATACATAGAAATTTGTCGGGTCACTTACTGTTACGGTTGCTGCCG
>JBAXMF010000702.1:0-1558 GCA_037134435.1 Methanomicrobiales archaeon
CCGTGGGTGCCGGACGTCTGGAACCCGACGGGGGCAAAACCGCTGCCGGTACCGGCCAAAACCCGAAGTGCCCCGAAAAATGGGGTCGGCAAAGAGTGGTCTGGCACGAAGATACCGGCTGCCGTTTGCGATGACGGGGCTGGGGGCTGTCATGTTTAATGCCGCATTATTCCGCTTCCTTACAGATCCAAAAAAAGGGAAAATGCGTATTTTTCTTTCGTTGGGGTGATACCAATGAATTTGTCTGATATACCAAACTTTTTCTTATCAGCGGACGATACTGTAGCTAGATTATGCCCCCGATTGAAATATCCCGCGCGAAACAGAATGAAGTTATTTTAAAACCCTTAAGGGCAAAGTACGCGGAGGATGGTGAGAAGGGAATGAGAAAACTGGCTCCCGCTTCAGAAAGATTTTATGGTATCCTGAAGATCTCTGATCTGGCATTGATCGAAGAGATAGCTGAACGTGATCAATTTGACTAAGGCTTCCCGCTTACCAGCAGGTAGCCGTGCCATTTTTGACACAAATATATTCGTTTATTTTGCAACTGCCCATCCCGTACTTGGACCTCCATGCCGGGAGATTATTCATCGGGTGGAAGAGGGTGAGATTGAAGGGGTCATTCCCGCGGTAGTCATGAACGAACTACTCCATAATCTAATTCTTGTCGAACTGGTGGGAAAAAAATTTGCAGAGACCCGAAACGGTGCAATCAGCCGGGTCAAAAATGATCCAACGGTGATTCAACAACTTACTATTACATGGGACATTTTTAAGTGTCTCCCGGAAATGGGATTTTCTATACTCGAGGATGAGAGAGGGATTACAGACCGAACATATTTTTTCTCAAAAGAATTATCATTGATGGCGAAAGATGCGGCGATTGTGTCATATGCACATAATTACGAAATATCTCATATTGTTACCAACGACCGTGATTTTGAACGAATTCCATGGTTGACCAGCTGGAGGCCATGACCCAGTCCTACCCGTCGTTTACTCGCCAATTCTTACGTATGGTGTTATCCTTTTATTTTTGAAATCTTATAATTTCAGTTTACAAATCGGGATGCCGATCCATGATAACACCCCCCAACATTCGTTTCTGTCCCTTGTCCTAGGACGTTTTGACAACGGTGGGGTAGAAGGCGACGGCGGTTACAGGATGCATCAGCAGACTGTCGCCGTCGCCGGGGTGCTTCGTGTGTCTATCACCCCGGTTTCCGGGAATCCCTGGTGGTTGACAGGACCGGCTAAGATAAAATCAACGCCATTCCACCCCCCCAACCCGGGTTAAACCGCTGCCGGTACCGGCCAAAACCCGAAGTGCCCCGAAAAGGGGGTCGGCTAAGAGTGGTGGTTTCGGACCACAGCACAACCGCCCGCAGTTGGCCTGATCCGAACTTGCACAACCGTTGGCCAGGTGTCGTCCCTCGCTATTTCCCCATCAACTCCCAAGTGCCGCAACGTTTGGTCACCGTGGGTGCCGGATAATGGGAACCGACGGGGGCAAAACCGCTGTCAGTACCCACCAAAACCCAAGTGTCCCGAAAAT
>JBAXMF010000703.1:0-1548 GCA_037134435.1 Methanomicrobiales archaeon
CATCACCTTCACGGCATCTTCCCGGGTTGCTCCTGTTGCGACACAACCAGGAAGATCAGGGGAATATGCTGAATAATTGTTCTGTGTTTTCTCTCTCATCAAAGGCAATAGGTGATGTTGATCCTAATGTGCCGAGTGCAGTCATGACCGGGAGGATTGTTTTACCAGGATCCGTCAGGGGAATATTCCATACGGGGAGGTACTTCTGGTTATCTTTTTCGCCCCAAAAGCCCGTTTTTTCGAGTTCACGCCGCTGTTTGGTCAGCATCTTTGCATTGACCCCGGGATCTCTTTTCTGCAGTTCATTGAATCGTAAAGTAGTTTCTGCAGGATTCCAGAAAATGAGCGGTTATATTTTCCACCCACAACCTTGAGTGCCACTTCTACCGGGCAGACGTCCCCTCACCTCTTTTCAGTATCCGCCGTATCTTTTCGTAATGTATGAAAAAAAAGATTTGTATGGATTATAAAAAGGTTAACGTGAATATGGCATATTGCATTCAGCACGATCAAATGTTCAGAGTGCAGCCTGAATAGGAGGAAGCAGAAATGAAAGTACTCATCATCTTTGCCCATCCGGAACCCGCCTCTTTCAATGCGGCGCTCCGCGATGCAGCAACAGATACGTTGAAAAAGAGCGGGCATGAAATAAAGGTCTCGGACCTCTATGCCATGAAGTTTAAGTCGGAACTGAGCGGATCTGACTTCCTGTCCCGGAAGGTCCAGCCTGAGTTCAATGCGTTTATCGAGCAGCTCCATGCCTGCCAGACAGGAACGTTTACCCCTGATATCATGGGGGAGATGGAGAAGGTCAGGTGGGCAGACCTGCTAATCTTCCAGTTCCCGATATACTGGACCGGCATGCCTGCGATCATGAAAGGCTGGCTGGACCGGGTATTTGCTGCCGGATTTGCCTTCCATCCGTTCACCGCTTCATACTATGAGAAAGGCCTGCTCGTCGGGAAGAAAGCGATGATTGTCACCAGTTGTGGCGCAAACCAGGAGATGTACTCCGCTGGTGGCAAACACGGGGATATCAACGCACTTCTGGGTTATATCACGCATAACACCTTTGAGTATACCGGTATGCAGGCACTCCCCACATTTGTTGTTTTCCAGGCAGCAGGCCAGTCAAAAGAACAAGGTACCCATGAGATAGAACGGTTCAGGAAACACCTGCTATCGTTGTGATAAAGGATAGTCTGAAAACTATTATGAGGCCGCAGGGACACGGGCATGCAGGATGAAAATGTCTTGGTGGGACATTTTCATATTAAATCCTTGCGCTCATTACCCATCTCCCGGAAGCCACGGGCGAGAAGATCAAACTCTTATCAAAGCCGAATTGCCAATAGCGGGACAAATCTTCAGGCTGATAGCCTCAAAGTCTGGCATCACAGCAGTGTCTCGTCATCCAGTTCAACCTTCCTATCCAAAGTCCAACCGAAGACCAGTGTCATCGAAGTGGGGGCCGGGAATTCCTATGGTCACCCGACATCAGCGACGCTTGGTCGCCTGGCCCAGGTGGGATCTGCAGTATACCGCTCC
>JBAXMF010000704.1:0-1542 GCA_037134435.1 Methanomicrobiales archaeon
GAAAAGACTGGGCTACACATCTCCGGGTACCACCAGTCCGCCCACTTACGTTTTTGCGGGAAGGACATTATGCTTTCGGGGAAATTACGGGATCTGAGGGGTAGAGGGACCGAGTGGTTTAACTCCCTGTCAGCGGCCCATTTACTACCGTTTGAAAGGCTCAGGCAATTGGCAACACCTTGGTTTCGATCTGAAACCCGGGTGAATTACTCTGCCGTTCATGGATTGACCAGCAACAGTTGTGAGTACATAAGGAATTTTTCGATCTATGTACACTCCTTTTAATCATTCGATGTCAGGAGCCATTCTGCAAGAGGAATGAACTCAATCAGAACATCACCGACTACTTCCCTTCCTTCTTCTTCAAGTGTAATAATAATCCCTTTGGAGAGATGATACAGGGCAATCGCTTCAAGTAATCCCCTGATTTCTCTTTTTCTGGTCCCTTCATCTTTTACGGATGAGCAAACCTGAATAGCCTGAACGGGTTTTCCCTGGTTTGTTATAATAAAATCACATTCGTACCGGTCCTTGTGGTACCAGACTGGTGAATGTCTCGAAAGGAGTGTTGTACAAACCAGGTTCTCCAAAATATGTCCGATATTGTCAGAAAAAGCATATGAAACGGAGTTTATGAGTCCGGTGTCTGCACAATATATCTTCTTTCCATGACTCTGCTGCTGGTGGGCGGAAAAATCAAACCTTCGGATGGTGTGTAACAGGTATGCATCCTCAGCATATCCGATATATTCCTTCACCGTATCAGCAGAGATATTGAGTGATCCTGCAAGTCGCTGGTACGAAATTATACTCCCAACCTGGGAAAGACAGATGTATAATAATGAAATAAGGTCCTGTGTAGACCTAATCAATCGCGGACTGATAATATCTTTCAGATAGATGGTCTCATAATACTGCCGTAAGATCGCATCTTTAACCTGTTCGTTCTCTTCAAGAA
The DNA here is from genome assembly GCA_037134435.1 of Methanomicrobiales archaeon. Classification (GTDB taxonomy): domain Archaea; phylum Halobacteriota; class Methanomicrobia; order Methanomicrobiales; family Methanospirillaceae; genus CAIKOD01. The sequence continues at coordinate 959 of JBAXMF010000704.1, forward strand.
CAACCCGTGGGAACCCTCCGTATCGTAAAAACTTCCTGGCAAGATATGTTTTTTCAGTTGTGGTAAGATTCTTTTTCCCGGTAAATGTAAGGAATTCACCAAAATTTAGTGGGTATATGCGGACCGCAAGGTATCTTCCTGAGAGAAGAAGACTCATTTCAGGTTCTACGACCAATGAATTTGATCCGGTGATGACAGATTTGATATCGGGTGCCGTATCATAGAGGATCTTGACCGTTGCAGCCCAATGCGGGCTGTGTTGCACCTCGTCAAGGCAGAGATAACGTAGTCCTCCATGTTCAACCCTGTATTGCTCGATAATTTCCATTAAAAAGCCGGGTTCAGTTCCATTTGCATTGAGAATCGGTTCATCAAGGTTAAGGTACAGGATGGATTTTGCCGGTACATTGGTTTTAATAATCGCATCTATTATCTGATAGACCAGGGTAGATTTTCCGGACCTTCTGGCTCCTTGCAGTACAAGTATCTCCGGTAGAGGAAGGTACAACCCAACTTTGCCACTAAAAGGATAAGATGGTTCTTGGTCTAATTGATTTATGCCCAAAAAACCAAGAACCTATGAA
>JBAXMF010000705.1:0-1532 GCA_037134435.1 Methanomicrobiales archaeon
CTCTTGCCTATCATCCAAGGGCCCGGGATAATTGATTTATTGCTTTACCCGATTCCGTATATCATGTCTCTTTACGTAGTAAGACTAATATAATTTTTCACAATACAATATAGTCATCTATATATTTTGATAGAGGGATGAAATATTATTCCACCCTATGAGAAGAAAGTAACCTTTCAATCTTTCTCTCAATAGCACCCTGATATACAGGTAGTGAGAATTTAAAACGAACGGGAGTATACACCGCATGGCCCGTTCGTGGAAGGGAGGAGGGAATTGCATTCCTTCCTTTTTTGGAAAATAGGTGGACGATTCCACAAAATTTCCTCTAAAAAACCATATCCCCCATTTCATTGGTCTGGATCCGGACTGCCATATCTGCAGGCATTACAAAGATCTTGCCATCTCCAATATGCCCGGTACATGCATGATCATGGATGATGTCAATGATATGCTGGACTGACTCATCTTTCACAATAAGCTCAATCTTGACTTTTGGCATGAAATCGTTAATATGGGAACTCCCGTTCGTTTGCTGCTGGCCAACTTCATTCTCGACTCCCCGATACCAGATATCATAGTTAATCATCGACCTGTGACCACGCTCGATCAGGGCTTTCCTGATGTCATTAAGTCTCTCCGGCCTTACATATGCCTCAATCTTTTTCATAATTGATATAGAGTATTTTACTATTATATAGTTATGCTATTAGAATAATATATTTTTACTCTCTCCTTATGGATGACCCGGACATGCCGGATCTCCATGGGCAGATTACATCCATGTCCGTTCCTGTAAGATGGGATCAATCGGGCCGTATATGCTCACCATTTCATCGACTACCTTCAGTTTCCCCTGGAATAAAAAACCATCAAGCAGCTATCATGGGATATTTCAGCATACCTGTGACCGGAAAAGATCCGGCTTAATGAGAAATAACCAGCAATTTCTTATTAAAAATGTGAATGCAGCAACCCTGCGGACGAAAAAATTGATCCTCCTGATTTTCATTGGGTTTTTGTGATACGAAAGGACAGAGGGATGTTTTAACGATACACGTCCTGAAGATTACCCGGGGGATTCGCTGATTTTATCCGGTATTTTCCTAGCGGGACGAAAATTTCAAACCGGGCACCCACACCATGATCACCAGTCTCACGGATGGAAAGGTTCGTGATAGACAATATTTCCCGCGTCAGAAACAGGCCGAACCCATTAATTTTACCGAATCCATGCTGAAAGATATTTTCCTTGTCCCTGGCCGGGATTCCAACACCATTATCTTCGTATAAGACCAGGAGCCCCTTGTCTGTTTCGCGTGTCATCAACCTTATTTCTGTCACGTGCTCTCCATGAACAAGGGAATTATGAACAAGGTTGCATAAGGCCTTTTCAAAGAGCGGGTCTACAAAAATCTCGAACGGTTGTACATCGATCACCTGCTTAAGATGTAACACATCAAGGTGTGAGATGGCTAATTTGAAGGCGATAAGGAGGTCCTGCCAGCGGGCATTTTTTATACCAAGTTCCT
>JBAXMF010000706.1:0-1524 GCA_037134435.1 Methanomicrobiales archaeon
AGAAACTTCTCGTAAACGAGCAAAAGTTCCGCGACATTTTTGAAAATTCTGTAGTCGGTTTATTCCAAACTGCACCCGGAGGTCGGATAATCAACGTGAACAATGCTTTTGCCCACATGTACGGTTTTTCAGATGCTGCAGAAATGTTAGCTGCGGATTTGGATGTTGGCAGTCCTCCCTATGCCAATCCGGAAGACCGACAGAAAGTGCTCCATATTCTTGCAGAAAAAGGGAGAGTAGAGAACTATGAAGCTCCGCATCTTAAACTTGATGGAACGCGTTTCTGGGTCTCGATAACTGCTCGGACTATCCGAAATACTGAAGGCAATGTACTCTTGTACGAAGGCATAATCATCGATATCACCGAGCGCAAGCGTGCTGAAGAAGCGTTCGTTGAAAGTGAATTATTCAACCGGGGTCTTGTGGAGAACCTGCCCGAGTACATCATTGTATACGGACCGGACGGGAAGATTCTCTATGTGAACCCGGCAACGGAGATGGCACTGGGGTATAATGCGAAGGAGTTGGTCGGCACATCAGTGCTCTCACATATTGCAGAGGAGCACCGCGAGGAAGTAATCTTAAGGATAAAGCTCCGCCAGGAAGGGCGTGAAGTTCCTGCTTATGAAGTCGATATTGTTGCACATGACGGGCACCGGAGACCGGTGATCGTGAAGGGCACACCGATCCGGTATCCCGACAGCCCCGCGTTCCTCATTCTTCTTGTTGATATCACCGAGCGCAAGCGGGTGGAGGCTGCATTATCCGAATCATTTGCGATATTTAAGACCGTCATGGACAGTCTTGATGCGCTGGTGTACGTAGCTGATATGAAAACCTGCGAAATCCTGTTTATCAACCAGTACGGCAGGAAGATTTGGGGCGATCTTACCGGAAAAATCTGTTGGGAATCGCTTCAGGTAAATCAGAAAGGCCCCTGTCCGTTCTGCACAAATGAAAAATTGGTGGGTGTGGATGGCAATCCCACCGGAATCCTGATCTGGGAGTTTAAGAACACGATCACCGGACAGTGGTTTGAATGTCATGACAGCGCGATCCGGTGGACTGATGGCAGTATTGTACGCATTGAGATTGCCACAGATATCACCGACCGGAAACGGACAGAAGAGGCGCTCATCGTGAGTGAGGAGCGATACCGCAATGTCATCGAAGACCAGACTGAATTCATCTGCCGGTTCCTTCCGGACGGCACTCATATCTTTGTCAACGATGCCTATTGCCGGTATTTCAACAAGAAACGGGAGGAAATCATCGGGAACCGGTTTAGACCCATACTCCATCCGGAAGACCGGGAAATTGTTGCGCACCATATTGCCTCAATAACCCCAGAACATCCCGTGATAGATATTGACCAGCGGATCATTATGCCAGATGGCAGCACCCGCTGGCAGCGGTGGAGCGACCGGGCAATCTTTGATCCGGACGGCAGGGTTGTTGAATATCAATCGGTTGGCCGTGATATCACCGAACAGAAAGTGGCGGAAGAGGCACTTGCCCTAGCCA
>JBAXMF010000707.1:0-1520 GCA_037134435.1 Methanomicrobiales archaeon
TAATAAAAAATGTTTAGGGCAGAGCCATAAATAGATTAGCCAATTGGATGAGGGGCTGAATGCGGATTACTGCACATTACAGGTTGCCCCGTATATGGGAAATGCCACCCGGGGCTGAACACGACATCTAAAGGGACGGAAATACCCGGATGATATCAGACTGGGTAAGAATTCCAATTGGGACGTCCCCATCAACGACAACCAGGCGGCCGATCTTTCGTTCCTTGAACCTGCCAATCACTTCAAAGAGCTGGATATCCGCTGATGCTTTCACTACATCCGTGGTCATTACCGACTTAACCTTCGTAGTCAGGGGTATTTCATTGTCAATCGCTTTTATTACATCTGAAAGAGTGATAATCCCTTCAAGGCCCCCTTCCCCCATCACCGGGGCACCGTGGATATGACGGGTATTGAAGAGATGAAGGGCATCACGAAGCGTAGAGTCCGGTGGGAGCGAGAGGATTGGTGCACTCATATAATGCCGGATAGATTTTTTCGGGAGTGATATCATCTCCTGGGTGGAAATGAGCAGGGACTGTTCCATCTCGTCTTTCCCGTACACCTCACCACGGATCAGGAGCTTGTTAACCGGGGTAGGGCCGATGGTGATTTGGTCGCCGATCTCGAAGATTCTTGCACTTCCAATCAGTTTTATTAATGCATGACAGATATCCGGGTGACACAGGGTAGTGAAATCTATCTCGGATACTTTCGCTCCTGATACCGTCTCACCGTTCCGGGAGATACGGACATCATAGTCGTCATCAGAATTATCAAGGTTAAGTTCCCGGAAGGCAAGCGCCGTCGGGTTATACCCTCCCTTTGGACCCGGGACCCCGTCGACCAACCCTATCGCTTTAAGGGACTGCATCTGGTTCCTGATAGTGCCAGGGTTCCGCTTAATTATATCGGCGATATCTTCACCCTTAATTGGATGGGAATGCTGTTGGTAGAGTGATATCAGAGTGATCAGGATATCTTTCTGAATAAGGGAAAGATCCATAATGATTAATCATGGGAGTACCATAAATAGGTTAGGTTGAACTTCTGTGGAATTTGAGCGAATCCCTACCGTACCGACCGCTGATGAAGTCCTTGACAGGTGTTTCCGGCGTGCTGCGGCCAAAATGAAAATAAAAGCGAATAAAGAGCGCGCTAACCAGGATTTCGTACGGGCCGTCAGTCACTCAATCCATGACCGGCTGGTGCATGTGATCCAGACATTCCCTGAATTCGAGACCCTTCCCCCGTTTTACCGTGAGACCGTTGATATCCTGTATGGGATTCCGAGGCTGAAAAAGGCCCTCGGGGCGATCGGGTGGGCTGCCAGGTGGTCCAGGCTTCACGGCCCCGACCTGATATACGAGACACGGAGAGGCGCGGACCCACTGGCTGCACGAAAAAAAGCAGTAGCACGACTCGCGTCGGTCGTCCACCAGATAGACTCCGAACTGCGGTTCTTAAATGAAGTAAGAAATGTGGTCCGGAAGCTCCCCCATGTGGAGGACATTTTCACG
>JBAXMF010000708.1:0-1519 GCA_037134435.1 Methanomicrobiales archaeon
TCTGCGGTATCTTCAACATCTATTTCGAGATCACTGATGTGGTCCATCATGGCAGTTACTGAGGTAACTTCACCTGCGAGCCACCTCACATAATCCAATTCGTGACTGAGCTCGAGAACAGCTCCCCCTCCCAGTTCACTTCGTCCACTTACTGTAGTCCGGTAATCAGTCCCTGGTCGCCATTCTGGGAGATATTGACCCACTTCAGCCCTGATGCTAATAATTTTTCCAATTTTACCATCAATTAGACATTGTCTCAGAATCTGCAATGGTGGATGAAACCGGAGATTATACCCGACCATGATCAATATTTTGTGGATTTTCTGGATCTGTAAAAGGTCGTCTACACCAGCCATTGATGATGAAATGGGCTTTTCGATGAACAAATCGATCCCTTCACGGGCAAGTCTTTTTGAAATCATAATATGCTCAGATGAGGGGGTGGTAATTAACGCAACATCAGGTTTAGGCTCGATTGCCTCTTCAAACGAATACACAATCCTTTCAGGATAACTATCCGTTGTATTCTTTCCATTTCTTTTGCATCGAGTATGCCAGATCGTTACCTGGGCCTTAGCATCGATCTCATAGATATTACGAAGGTGGCGTTTTCCGATACTCCCTAAACCCACGATAAGGTATCTCAAAAATTATTCCCCGTATATATGTTCAATTTTCACTTCCTTGTTTAAAATATCTTTTTGTAGCTGGCTAACCGGTATTTATTGACCATTGATAAATAAATAAATGCGATAGAGTGCAACAATATTTAAAAGTCATCATTTATAGGGAGAATCCCATGCGCCCGATTTACGATATAGCTTCTATCCATATAGAAATTACCAATGCCTGCAATAAGGAATGTGCCTGTTGTACCCGTTTCTGTGGTCACCATAAGAAGCCTTTTTTCATGAATTTAGAAACCGTGGAGAAAGCTTTACAAAGTTTAGTCAATTTTCCCCATAATGTGGGTATTATGGGGGGGGAACCAACCATTCATCCGCAGTTTGCAGATATTTGCCACCTCCTTGCCCGGCATATCCCGAAAGAACGGCGTGGTCTTTGGACAAATGGTGCACGTTGGGAAAAATATGAGGGAATTATTGAAGAAACGTTCGATTATAAAAACATCGTCTATAACGATCATTCACATACTGAGGGACATCATCAGCCTCTGATGGTTGCCAGTCAGGACATTGTAGTGGACAAAGAACTTATGTGGAAACTGATTGATCAGTGCTGGATACAAAACCGCTGGTCCGCATCTATTACCCCGAAAGGATGTTTTTTCTGTGAAGTGGCTGCTGCTCAGGACATGCTGTACAATGGACCTGGTGGTTACCCCATTGAGCCAGGTTGGTGGAAAAAGACACCAGAACAATTTCATGACCAAATAGAACGTTATTGTGTCAATTGCTGCGCAGCGATCCCGATGATCCCCATAGACTCCAATATCGGAAAGGACCTCATATCCCCGAGAGTTGCCCGGCTTTTGGAAGAAGTAGATTCGCCGCGTTAT
>JBAXMF010000709.1:0-1516 GCA_037134435.1 Methanomicrobiales archaeon
CTTACGGTGAAACCTGCTTCCTGGGGCAGGACAACCACATTGCCTGAATTTCCAGGCCCAATGTAATCTCCTGCCGGTCCTGGTGCGGCCACCACCGGAATGATGATGATCGCAATAAAAAGAACGATAATCCCTGCAAACGATAATTTTACCATAGACATTTCATTCACCCCATTGGAAAGGAATACCTGTGACTATTGTAACGTTAAGGTTTGGTTACTATTTTAATGCCATCACCAGGTGTGATCAGGCGTGAAAAGTCGGTCCCGGGAGGATTCCCGGCCTTCTTTTTTTTTATCTGCCTGATACAGGACTCCATTTTTTCAAAATGTACCCTATCCACCTCCCCGGGCACAATCTCTTTCCACTTCTTTATATCCATGAGAGATTCATAAAAGGGTATGAGATATGAAAAGGTCCTGCTCTGGCTCATTATTATCGCCAATATCGTGATATTCTCATATTCCATGATATATTACCCCTATCGGTGCCAGGAGAACATGATTCTTTCCGGTGGAGCTGCGACCTGTGCCCTGAATGTTGGAGGGTATCTCATCGGGATTGGCTGTTGTCTTGTCGCAACGGCGGCGGCATTGTTACTTATTTCGGAAAAATGAATCACTACACGCCCGCATTAATCTGAACGGATTTTCGTGCCGGTAGTTTTCCCGGAAAATTTTTTGCAGGTTTATTTTTTAATCCCACCCACCTGGATTATTATACATACTTCACTCTCACACCACACCCCCCTGGTATCTGAAATGTAAGTCACGCCTACCGCTATACCACCCCCAACGGAACGATGCCGGCTGGTGCATTGGGTGGTTATGTAATCGTGTTTGGGAACGGGAAGGTCGATGAAATATTAAAATCCGGTAGCAATGCACCGGATAAAGAGCAGGATTACCTGCTCCTGAAAGACCTTGCAGGAAAAGCAGCGGCAAAAATACCAATAGAATAGTCAAAGTGACGTCCCAGGTGGTCTAGGGGACCCTGCAAACATTTTTTAGCGCATGAGATCTTGACGGGGGAACCAACCAGCTACCGGTCAAAGACGGATCCCGCTGCCTCAGATGGCAGGATCACGACGGAACGCAACGGATCTCCCTGGAACCCGTACGAATTGTTAATTTGCATCCCTGGCAGGTTTTACTCATGGATCGTTCGTACAATACATCGGGCATTTCTGCCAACCCCACTTTTTTAAAAACGAAAAATATTATTCCATCTGACGCAGGCCCACCCACATAAGACCGGTCATCGCATTGAAATTCCGGATAACCGTTGCATTTACCGGGTTATACCGCTGCACAAAGTCCCTGCTGGTCCCACCATAGGATCCGCTCACCGTTGATGGTGCGGTGGCAATTGCCGGTCTGTTCACGACAGGGCCGGGAATTGTCGTGGTGAACTGCCCAGGAACGTACCCGGGTGAAATGCCGGTGAACGTGGTGGATGGTTTGGGTATTTTTACTCCCCCCTTCACTACCGATGATCCGACGGTTGCCACCGGTGT